>NZ_JARAVK010000490.1:0-2921 GCF_033792765.1 Streptomyces sp. PA03-6a
GGCGGGTACGGTCTCCGCCCGCGAGAGCGCCGCGTAGGCGGTCCCCCCGAGCAGGTCGAGGCAGCCGTCGGCCGTGAAGGCCGCGACGCGCTGCGCGCCGCGGCCTTCACGGCCGACGGCTGCCTCGACCTGCTCGGGGGGACCGCCTACGCGGCGCTCTCGCGGGCGGAGACCGTACCCGCCCTGCGCGCCACCCGCGGCGGCAGCCCGCTGGAGAGCCTGGTGCGGCTCTTCCTGCTGCAGCAGCCGGTCCCGTACGCCCGGCTGCGCGACGTGCTGCCCCTCGACGCGGCCCTCGAGGACGGCTGGCTCGTCCGGGACGGCGACGAGGTGCGCGCCACGGTGGACGTCCGCCCCTACGGGGGCGACGGCGGCGAGGACTGGTACATCGTCTCCGACCTCGGCTGCGCGGTGGGCGGCGCCAACGGCATCCGCACGACGCCCGGCGTGGACCGCGCGGACCTGGTGCTCGGCGTCGGCGGTGCGTCGACCACGCTCGCCGGGATCACCGTCCGCACGCCCGTGGCCCGGGCGCTGGACCTCGGCACCGGCTCCGGCATCCAGGCGCTGCACGCCTCCCGGCACGCCACCCGGGTCACCGCGACCGACCTCAACCCCCGCGCCCTGCACTTCACGCGGCTCACCCTCGCCCTGTCGGGCGCGCCCGAGCCGGACGTCCGGCAGGGCAGCCTCTTCGAGCCGGTCGGCGGCGAGCGCTACGACCTGATCGTGTCCAACCCGCCGTTCGTCATCTCCCCGGGCAGCCGCTTCACCTACCGCGACGGCGGCATGGCCGGCGACGACCTGTGCCGGACCGTCGTCCGGCAGGCCGCCGACCACCTCACCGAGGGCGGGCACCTCCAACTGCTCGCCAACTGGGAGCACACCGAGGGCGAGGACTGGCGGGACCGCGTCTCCGCCTGGGTGCCCGCCGGCTGCGACGCGTGGATCGTGCAGCGCGAGGTGCAGGACGTCACGCAGTACGCGGAGCTGTGGCTGCGCGACGGCGGTGACCACCTGGCCGGGCCCGAGGCGTACGCCGCCCGCTACGACGCGTGGCTGGACGCCTTCGAGCAGCGCAAGACCAAGGCCGTGGGCTTCGGCTGGATCACCGTGCGCAGGACCGGCTCCGACCGTCCCGTCGTCACCGCCGAGGAGTGGCCGCACCCGGTCGAGCAGCCGCTCGGGCCGCACATCGCGGCCTGGTTCGGCCGCCAGGACTTCCTGCGGGCCCACGACGACGCGGCGCTGCTCGACGAGCGCTTCAGGCTGGCGGACGAGGTGGTGCAGGAGCAGGTGGGCCTGCCCGGCGCGGAGGACCCGGAGCACGTCGTCCTGCGGGCGAACCGCGGCATGCGGCGTGCGACGAGGGTGGACACGGTCGGCGCGGGCTTCGCGGGCGTCTGCGACGGGACGCTGACGGCCGGTCGGATCCTGGACGCCATCGCCCAGTTGCTGGGCGAGGACCCGGTGGTGCTGCGGGACCGTACGCCGGAGGCGATCCGGCTGCTGGTGGAGCAGGGCTTCATCGAGCCGGTGTGAGCGGGAACGCGGCGGCCCGCCTCCGCAGCGGAGAGCGGAGGCGGGCCGTCGGGGTGCGTCGCGGGGATCAGCCCTGCAGGACGCGGCCCTTGGAGTCCGTGCGGTCCTTGCTGGTGAAGAAGAGGATCGCGTCGATCAGGGCCCAGAAGCCGAGGCCGCCGCAGGTCAGGAGCTGGGCGATGGCCATGCCGGTGTGGCCGGTGTAGAAGCGTCCGATGCCCAGGCCGCCCAGGAAGAGCTGCAGAAGACCAGCGGTGATCTTCGACTTGTCGGACAGCGGACGGCCGGCCGCGTCGTAGCCGTGCGGGGCGTCAGTGGTGGGCGTGGCCATGGGGGTCGCTCCTTGCGCGAATGGGGACGAACAGGCAGGAGCGCGCGTTTCCTCAGGATCCGGCCCCCCGCCTCGGATGGCCACATATTTACATCAGATGATTGACATCCGTCCCGATGATGAACAGCCGTCACGGAACTGTGATCACCGCGTTGTCAAACCGCGTTGCGTACGACGGCCCAGGCCACGGCGATCCCCAGGACCGCCATCTGCGCACGTCGTCCGAGCGTGGGGCGGTAGGAACGGCCGCGCAGCCCCTCCGTCACCCACCGCGCGTACAGATAGAGGGGAAAGGGGCTCGCCAGGAGCAGCAGCGCGTTGTCGTGGAAGGCGGCCGACAGGTCGCCGTGCATCAGGTCGTAGACCATGCGGGTCGCGCCGCAGGCGGGACAGAGCAGCCCCGTCAGGAAGTTGAAGGGGCATCGGGGCAGCCAGTGCCCCTCCTGGTGCGGGTCGGTGCCCCACAGGTAGGCGGCGCCTGCCGCGCCCGCGACGAGCGACGCCACGGGGGCCGTGGCCGGTCGTCCGGCCACGGCCCTGAGGCGGTTCCAGGTCACGGAGGTCATCGTCCTCAGCTGCGCAGGATCCGGCCCTGGGAGTCGGTGCGGTCGTTGCTCGTGAGGAAGAGGATGCCGTCGATCAGCGCCCAGATGCCGAAGCCGCCGCAGGTGAGGAGCTGCGCGATGCCGATGCCGATGTCGCCCACGTAGAAGCGGCCGATGCCCAGGCCGCCCACCAGCAGCTGCAGCACGCCGGCCACGACCTTGGACTTGTCCGACAGCGGGCGGCCGTACATGTCGTAGCCGTACGGGGCGTTGGGGTCGCCGGTGTAGGCGCCCTGCGGGTATCCCTGCTGCGGGTAGCCGTAGCCGGGCTGCTGGCCGTAGCCGCCGGGGCCGGCCGGGGGCTGCTGCGGGTAGCCGTAACCGTCCGGCGCGGGCTGGCCGTACGGGTTGTTCGGGTCGGACATCGTGGGACTCCCCCTGAGAGAACGTTCGGTGTGTCCGGACATCTTGTCAGGCGAGTCAAGGCGGTCAGGGGCGAGGAG
>NZ_JARAVK010000491.1:0-2915 GCF_033792765.1 Streptomyces sp. PA03-6a
TCGCACGCCCCCACGGTCCCCTCGGGGGCGTGCGACGGCGCGGGCTGCGCGGCCGGTGCCGGGGGCCGGACGACGGCGGTCGGCGCGGTGTGCGACAGGGTGAGGCTCTCGCGCGGGACGCTGGCGGTCTCGGTCTCGGCGGCGCTCGCCCGCAGCATCCGCTCGGCCTCCGCCGCCGACAGACGCCGCTCCGGCTCCCGCACCAGCAACCCCGCGATGACCGGCCCCAACGACCCCGCCCGGCCCGCCACCGGCACCTCATCGGTGGCGATCGCGTACGCCGTCTCGATCGCCGTGTCCCGGCGGAACGGCGAACGCCCCTCCACCGCCTGGAACAACGTCGCCCCCAACGCCCACAGATCCGCCTCAGGACCCGGAGCACCACCGGTCAGCCGCTCCGGAGCCAGGAAGTCGATCGAACCGATCAGCTCACCCGTCCGCGTCAGCGTCGACGTTCCCGAGGCCTGCGCGATCCCGAAGTCCGTCAGCACCACCCGCCCCGACTCCGACAACAGCACGTTGCCCGGCTTCACATCCCGGTGCAGCACCCCCGCCGCATGCGCCGCACGCAACGCCGCCACCATCCCCCGGCCGATCCGGGCCGCCTCCCCCGGCGCCACCGGACCCCGCTCCTTCAGCAGATCACCCAAGGTCGTCGACGGCACGTACTCCATCACGATCGTCGGCAGACCCCCGTCGTCCACCACGTCGTGCACCACCACGACATTGGGATGACTGATCCGCGCCGCACTGCGCGCCTCCCGCCGGGTCCGCTCGAACAACGTCTCCAGCTCGTCGTCCTGCAGGTGCGGCTGGGGCTGGTGGAGGCGCTTGACCGCCACCGCACGGCCCAGCAGCTCGTCCTCGGCCCGCCAGACCGTGCCCATGCCGCCACGGCCTATCCGCTCGACCAGCCGGTATCTCCCGGCCACCAGGCGTCCGAGCTCGGACATCGCGCGCCCCTTCCTGGAACCTACGAGAAGGAACGATATCCGGCCGGGCCACGGGAACCGTCAAAGCCGTGGCCCACGCCTCACGCGGCGTACCGGCTGCGGCTACAGCGGGACGATGTCCGGGGCGCCCAGCCGGGCGGCGTCCGCGGTCTGGTCGTCGGGCTGGCGCTGGGACTCCCGCTCGGCCTCGACCCGCTTCTCGTAGTGCTCGACCTCCTTCTCCACCTGCTCCTTGTCCCAGCCCAGGACGGGGGCCATCAGCTCGGCGGCCTCACGGGCGCTGAGCGTGCCGCGGTCGAAGGTCTCGATGGAGATGCGGGTGCGCCGGGTGAGCACGTCGTCCAGGTGCCGCGCCCCCTCGTGCGATGCGGCGTAGACGACCTCGGCACGCAGGTAGTCGTCGGCCGCGCCCAGCGGGCGGCCCAGCGACGGGTCGTCCTCGATCAGCTGGAGCAGCTCCTCGCAGAGCGAGCCGTAGCGGTTGAGCAGGTGCTCGATCCGCGCCACGTGCAGGCCGGTGCGCGCCGCGATCCGGGCCCGCGCGTTCCACAGGGCGTGGTAGCCCTCCGCGCCGGCCAGCGGGACGTCCTCGGTGACGCACTCGGCGACCCGGTGCGCCAGGCCGTGCACGGCCGCGTCCACCGCGTCCTTGGCCATCACCCGGTACGTCGTGTACTTGCCGCCCGCGACCACCACCAGTCCCGGCACCGGGTGCGCCACGGTGTGCTCGCGCGACAGCTGGCTGGTGGCCTCCGACTCCCCGGCCAGCAGCGGCCGCAGGCCCGCGTACACGCCCTCCACGTCGTCCCGAGTCAGCGGCACGGCGAGCACGGAGTTGACGTGTTCCAGCAGGTAGTCGATGTCCGCGCTGGACGCGGCCGGGTGCGACTTGTCCAGGCTCCAGTCGGTGTCCGTGGTCCCGACGATCCAGTGCCGGCCCCACGGGATCACGAAGAGCACGCTCTTCTCGGTCCGCAGGATCAGCCCCGTCGAGGAGTGGATCCGGTCCTTCGGCACGACCAGGTGTATCCCCTTGGACGCCCGCACGTGGAACTGGCCGCGCTCCCCGATCAGCGCCTGCGTGTCGTCCGTCCACACCCCGGTGGCGTTCACGATCTGCCGGGCGCGCACCTCGTAGACGCCCCCGGCCTCCACGTCCTCCACCCGGGCGCCCACCACGCGCTCGCCCTCGCGCAGGAAGCCGATCACCCGGGCCCGGTTCGCGGCCAGCGCGCCGTACGCGGAGGCCGTCCTGACCAGCGTCATCGTGTACCGGGCGTCGTCCATCTGCGCGTCGTAGTACTGCAGCGCCCCGACCAGGGCCTCCTTCCGCAGGCACGGCGCCACCCGCAGCGCGTTCTTCCGGCTCAGGTGGCGGTGGTGCGGCAGACCGCGGCCGTGCCCGGAGGAAAACGCCATCGTGTCGTACAGCGTCACACCGGCGCCCGCGTAGAAGCGCTCCCACACCCGGTGCTGCAGCGGGTACAGGAACGGCACCGGCTTCACCAGGTGCGGCGCCAGGCGCTGGAGCAGCAGACCGCGCTCCTTGAGGGCCTCCCGGACGAGGGCGAAGTCCAGCATCTCCAGATAGCGCAGCCCGCCGTGGATCAGCTTGCTCGACCGGCTCGACGTCCCGGACGCCCAGTCGCGGGCCTCCACGATGCCGGTCGCCAGCCCGCGCGTCGCGGCGTCCAGCGCCGTCCCGGCGCCCACGACGCCCGCGCCCACCACGAGTACGTCGAGTTCCTGCTCCGCCATCCGGGCGAGCGCGGAGGAACGCTCCGCCGGTCCCAGTGTCGCCGTCAGCATCCTGGCCTCCCGTCGTGACGCGGGGTCGCGCCTCAGCGCATTCCCCGTCCCCACGATCGTTACCCGTGTCGTGGCCCCCGGCTACTTCGGGCTCCGCCGGTCCCCGGTTCGTCCGTGCGGGTGCGTTGCGCCTGCGGCGGGCATCCCCCACCC
>NZ_JARAVK010000492.1:0-2889 GCF_033792765.1 Streptomyces sp. PA03-6a
CACCCCCACAAGCCCCACCACGGCCCGCACTGGCACCCCAGCAACCACTACGGCTAGCCCTGGGACACCCCTTGGTCCTGGTAGCCACAACCGGCCCCGCTCAACAGCCGGCGACTGCAAGATACCTCCACACAACACTGGCCTGGGACCCCGATTGACAGCGACCGGAGCCCCAGGCCGGAGGGGTGTGCTTCTCCCCCAGCCCAACGACCCGCCGCGGGCAGCGTCACGCCCCGCGATCCACCCCCTACGCGCACTCCTGCCAGGGCGTCCAGCCGCGCGCGTTATCCGCACCTCCGCTGGCTCACGCTCGAATGCTGTCACCGCACCCCCATCCTGCGGTGAGAGGTGAAAGCTCACCACTCGCGACACCCTGCCAGACGGATGCGCGGGGACGGCATGGCTACAGTCCACGCGACGTGGGACGGAGCCACTGGCATTGGCTCCGGCCCCCGTTCGTCCGGCGGCGCGGACGGTTCAGTCGGTGTCCTCGTGCGGTTCGAGCAGGGCGAAGTACGTCGCACGCTGCTCGTCGGTCAGCTCACCGTCGAGCGAGAGCGCCGAGCGCAGCGCGCTCAGGGTGTCCGCCGCCGGCGCCTTCCAGGTGTTGTGGGCCTGGCGCTGGATCTCCCCGATGGTGGCGTACGCCTCGGCGGGGAAGCACCGGATGTACCAGTCCAGCGTCTTGGCCACCGACGGCGTCAGGTTGAGGTGCCACCATGCTTCGAGGCCCTCGCCGTCCTCGTTGTCCTTGAACATCTCGACGGACTCGGCGAAGTCGAACAGCACCGCGGCCCGCACGGTCCGGCCCAGGTGCTCGGTGGGGACGATCTCGTCGAGGCTGACGGCCACCGACCAGGCCAACGTGTCGGCGACCTCGGCGACGGACTCCTTGTTGCGGTGGCGCAGTACCCACCGCTTGCGCACGTCGGGCCGGTCGTACAGCGTGTGGTGGAAGTCGACGGCGAACCGGTCGCGCACCTCGACTGCCCCGGGCGAGAGGCTGTCGGGGTTGCCGGCGGACATGGCGGTCTTGACGCCCTGGTAGGAGCGCTGGCGGGATTCTACCCAGTCGTCGGCCACGGCCCGGGCCCACTGGTCGCGGCCGCCGATGACGGCCTGCGGCAGCGGCACCTCGGAGTTGCCACGCGAGATGTAGGAGCGCAGCGTCGAGGCGGTGATGCCGCCGAGCTCCGCCAGCTCCGGGGCGCCGATCAGCTGCGCGCCGGTCAGTTCAGGGCTGGAGACGTCGACCACGCACCGCTCCAGCGGCGGGGCGCCGTCCTGCTCCTGGTGGCGGGCGGCCCACAGCGCCAGGTGGTCAAGCCAGTTGTCCGGCCGCACGGCGTCCGGGTCGAAGGTGGCCACCTTGCCGACGTACGCCTTGGCCGGGTCGGCGCGGCCGTCGAGCATGTCGGCGGCGGTGACGGTGACGGCCATGCGGGCCTTGCGCCGCTCGTAGTCCTCCTCGACCGGGTTCCAGACCTGCCCGGGCCGGTACCACGTCTCGCCGTTCCACCAGTAGCCGCCGGCGCGGAACAGCAGCTGCTCGCCGTCCCAGTCCATGTGCAGGGAGGAGGTGTCGCCGTCGCGCAGCAGCAGCACGGTCCGGCCGTGCTCGGGGTGGTGGCGCACCGCCCAGCCGAGGGTGTTGTCGAGCGGGTCGGTGGTGAAGGCGCGCCAGCCGCCGTCGGCGCGGTTCTTGTCGAGGCGGCCCCACATGCCCGGGCCCTTGTTGCGGCCGACGGCCTCGATGGCCTCCGGTCCGTCGTCGAGCGGGAGATGCGAGTCGTCGACGAAGGGCAGGCCCGGCACCGGGTGGTCGCTGCGCAGACCGTTGGCGAGCGGAAGGACGTGACTCAAGGCTGATTCCTCGTTTCACTCCGAGTGCTGCACGCTTCATGCAGCACTTACCTGGTTCCCTTATACATGCGTTCCAACCTGCTTTGTGCAACGAGATTCAGCCAACCTCCCGCCGGGTGTCCGCGAATCGCGGACACCGGGCTGGGCCGTCCGGTGTGCTGCCGCTCCTGTGGTCCGGCCTCCGTTGTCCGGTGGACGTCTCTGCCCGGCTCGATCGGGACGGCGTCCGGGCCTGGTGAACTCCGCCCCGTCCGGGGCACGTTGGGGCGCCGACGAATTTCGCCGTGGTCTGCCCGTCGTCGGCACGCCGGAAGCGTTCACTGGCCTGCCCGACCCGCACAGCTTTGCCATGGTCTCCACCGACCGCACGATGGCGGACATCCCCGCCATGGTCACCGCCCTCCACGACGACCCCGCACTGCGCGGCCGTTTAGGAGACGCCGGCCGGGCCCTCGCGGAGTCCGCGTTCTCCTGGTCGGCCGCCGCGAGGCTGCCGCTGCGCGCTTACCGCAGCGCCGCCCGCCTCCCCCACCGATGCATCCGACGGCATCGGCACGGCCAGAGATCCTGGCCATGGCAGCCCGGCCCCCACACTGGCTGCACGAATGGCGCACCCAACACCTGGGGACAAAAATGGGCGACAACGCAACCCCTGCGGGCCAGCAGCACCCGGTACTGGCCCGGCTGGCCAGCGAGATCGACTGCGCACGTCAGGCCGCCGAATCAGCGCTCGACACCCTCTTCGACCACGACGCCATCGTCGGCTACGGCGGCCGGTCCATTGTCTTCCTGTCCAAGACCGCCGTCTTGAAGATCTACACCCACCGCCCGGCCGAGCGTGCCCAACGCGAGACCACCGGCCTCACCCTCGCCTCGCAAGCCACCGGCCTGCGGGTGCCCGAGGTCCTCGGTCACGACACCGTCGAAGGAGCCCTGGCCTGGGTCCTGTCGCTTTTAACACACTACCGCGGCCCCCAACAAGGCCCGTGTCGTTTCAGGTGGGGGAGGGTTCCTAAAAAAAAAAAA
>NZ_JARAVK010000493.1:0-2838 GCF_033792765.1 Streptomyces sp. PA03-6a
CCGGAAAGCAGGACCACCGGCTCTCCGGTCCGGTGGCGGACGACGGCGGTGGCGGTCGCCCCTTGAACGACAAGCACGTGCACCCCTCTCACCGGAGGCTTGGTCGGCCCAAGCGCCTCGGGGATCGAGAGGATAGCCACCGGTTCGTCGCGCTTCGCCCCCTCTGCCGGGACTTCCCCACATCGGGCAGGGGGCGGATTGACCCGTTCGAGTGATATCCGGGGGGTGGGGCCGGGTGTCCGAGGTGCCCTCGCCGGCGCTCCCACCTGTCGTTTCCTTTGTGCAGCGACCGTGTTGACGGACAGTCATGGGTCCGAATCGCTTGCCGGGCCCGTGGTGCCCGACTACTGTCCAACGCCGTCAGACAGATCGTCCGGTGTGGATGGACGGGTTCTGGGACCCGGCCCCCGTCCGCACCCCTCGTACGAAGGATCCCCCATGCTCGACATGCGTGAGCTGGACACCGAGTCCGCGGAGCTGCTGCCCGGCCGCGAGGCCCTGGGCAAGCTCAAGTTCAGCTTCGTCAAGACCACGCACGTGACCAAGCACGTGGCCCACGTCGACGCCCACAACGAGTCGCTCGCGGCCAACGAGTGGTCGCCGTACGCGGTCGCCCAGTCGCAGGCCACCCAGGCCATCAACATCAAGCAGTAGTCGGCGTTCCACCTCCTTCCGCATACCGAGAAAGGTATCCCCCTCCCATGAACATGGACCAGCTCGACGCCGAGTCCGCGGAGCTGCTGCCCGGCCGCGAGGCCCTGGGCAAGCTGAAGTTCAGCTTCGTCAAGACCACGCACGTGACCAAGAACATCGCGCACGTCGACGCCCACAACGAGTCGCTCGCGGCGAACCAGTTCTCCCCGTTCGCGGTCGCCCAGTCCGAGGCCGTCCAGGCCATCAACATCCGCCAGTAACAACACCCGTACGTGTGCGGACCGCGCCCGTCGTGGCGCGGTCCGTCTCGGGAGGAAGAGCAGGACGGTGACGGAAAGTCACATTGCTCACGGCCCCGGCCCCACGGGAACGGCGGTCTACGGCGCGGACGTGATGGAACCTCCCCTCCACGACACGGGCTTCCCCGTCCCGCGGCTCGGCGCGGGCCTGCAACTCCTCGGCGAGTACAAGGGCTCGGGGACCACCGAACCCCGGTACATCGTCCGCCGGGGGGACGGGCAGGTCGTGCAGCTGAGCCGGCTGCTGTACCTGGTCGCCCGCGCCATCGACGGACGGCGCGACACCGAGGCCATCTCGCACCGGGTGAGCGGGCGCTTCGGCCGTGAGGTCAGCGCCGAGAACGTGCACTACCTGATCGAGAACAAGCTCCAGCCGCTGGGCGTCACCGTCCCTTTCGGGCAGGAGGACGACGAGGTCACCGGGCCCACCGCGGACCTCCTGCTGGTCCTGAAGGGCCACCGGGTCATCTTCCGCGAGCGGCAGGTCGCCCGGATCGCCCGCTCCCTGGCCTGGCTGCACCGTCCGCTGGCGGTGACGCTGGTGCTCGCGACGGCGGTCGCCATGGAGATCTGGCTGTTCGCCGTCCACGGGGCGATGACCCCGGTGCTCCAGGTGCTGGAGCAGCCGGTGCTGATGCTCGTGGTGTTCGCGCTGACCGTGGCCTCGCTCGTCTTCCACGAGTTCGGGCACGCCTCCGCGTGCCGCTACGGCGGGGCCCGCCCCGGGGCCATCGGCTGCGGCATCTTCCTCATCTGGCCGTCGATGTACACCGACGTCACCGACGTCTACCGGATCGGCCGGGGCGGGCGCATGCGCACCGACCTGGGCGGCGTCTACTTCAACGTCGTCTTCATACTGGCCCTGGCGGGCGGCTACTTCGCCACCGGGCAGTCCTTCTTCCTCGCCGCCATCTACCTGGCCCACTTCGAGATCATCGAGCAGTTGATGCCGGCCGTCCGGCTGGACGGCTACTACATCCTCGGTGACCTCGCCGGCGTCCCGGACCTCTTCGGCAAGATCAAGCCGATCCTGCGCAGCATGCTCCCGGGCCGCCCGGTGCCCCCCGAGGTCTCCGACCTCAAGCGCTCCGCCCGGATCATCGTCACCACCTGGGTGCTGACGATGGTGCCCCTGCTGCTGGCCGAGCTCGGCTACGTGCTGTGGAACCTGCCGCGCCTGCTCGAGACGAGCCTGCGGTCCCTGGCCGAGCAGCTGACCGGGACCGGTTCCGCCTTCGCCGAGGGCCAGTTCGCCGCCGGGACGGTCGGGGTCATCGGCAGCCTGATGCTGATCTTCCCCCTGGCGGGGGCGGCGTACCTGTCGGTGCGCCTCGGGGGCCGGCTCGTCCGCCACGTCGTCCGCGCCACGGAGGGGAACCTCCGGCTCAGGCTCCTCATCGGCGGGGCCACACTGGCCGGAGCTGCGGCGCTGTGCGCCGCATGGGTGGGCGGGGTGACCCCCAAGCCGCTGCCGCCGCAGCCGCCGATCGCGCCCATCCTGCAGCCCGGAGTGCCCGAGATCAGGCCCCTGCGTCCGGTCGCCCCCGCACCGCTGCCCAGCGTCACCACACCCCCGGTGACCGTGGCGGTGGGCGAGCCGTCGGCGACCGCGTCCTCGGCAGCGCCCTCGGAGTCCGGCTCCGCCGACGCCTCCGCCTCGGCGAGCGGCAGCCCCTCGCCGTCGAACTCGCCCAGCCCGCGGGCCTCGCGCAGCGAACCGCAACCGAGCAGCACCCGGACCACGGCCACGGCAGGGCCGAGCCCGTCCGACGGCTCCCCCTCCGCCACACCGTCGGACTCCGCGACGCCCTCGGAGCCCCCCATCCCGAGCTTCACCGTGTCCTTCCCCGCGCCCCTGCCGACCTGACGCGGGCCGTCCCTCCTC
>NZ_JARAVK010000494.1:0-2829 GCF_033792765.1 Streptomyces sp. PA03-6a
ACGGCGAACTCCTTCATGAAGCGGGAGTTCGGAAAGAAGCTGATCGAGGTCGTTTTCCGGAACCGGGTTGAGTTGTCACATGTCATCGACACCTCGGGGGCCTTCATCCCGGGGCACGGTACGCCGACGGTAATCATGGCCGGGCGCAACCGCATTCCCAGCCCGGAGCGGACGCTGCGTGCGGTGCTCGGCGTGCGCGGCGAGCCCGCGCAACCCGAGGACGCGTCACAGGGGGCCGTGTGGCGGGCGATCGTGGAGCAGGTGGCCAAGCCGGGGAGCGAGTCGGAGTGGGTTTCGGTGGAGGATGCGGTGGCGGCGGTATTCGCTGGGCATCCTTGGTCGCTGAGTGGAGGTGGCGCAGGAGCAGTTCAGCAGTTCATTGAAGCGCATGCAGCACGAACGCTCGGGGCTGTCACGTCAGCCATCGGATTCGGTGCGGTGACTCGAGCCGATGACGTTTACCTACTGGGCAAGGGGGCGTTGCGACGCGCACACATCCCCACGAGGCTGCGACGCCCTATGGTGGACGGGGAGTCGTCAAGGGACTGGCGGATCGTGGATCCGACCGAGGTGCTGTGGCCCTACGACGAGAGGCACCCGGAACGGTCGGTGGCCGACCCAGCGGTGCTGCGCCTCACGTGGCCCAACCGCGTGCTCCTTCGCGATCGAGTTGCTTACGGGAAGACGCAGCTTGAGCGGGGACTCCAGTGGTTCGAGTACTCCATGTTCTTCAACCACCGCTACGGTGGAATGAACCTTGCCTTCGCTTGCGTAGCAACGCATAACCACTTCGTTCTGGGGCGAGGCGGCCAAGTCTTCAACAGGCACGCGCCGATCATTCATCTGCCCGAGGAGGCCGGAGAGGATAGGCACCTGGAGTTGTTGGGGGTGCTCAATTCTTCGACGGCTTGTTTCTGGCTGAAGCAGGTCAGCCAGGGCAAGGGCGGCAGTGGTCTCGGCCGGGGGCTTCAGGACGAGGAGTGGGAGGAGCGCTACGAGTTCACCGGAACGAAGCTGCAAGAGTTTCCCCTCCCGGCCAAGCTCCCGCTCCACTTCGGTCGCGTCCTCGATGCCAAGGCACAGAAGCTCGCCAAGCTGGAGCCGTCGGCGGTGTGCGCCAAGAGCGTGCCGCAACGACAAGTGCTCGATGTGGCGAAAGCCGAGCAGGCCGAGATTCGCCACCGGATGATCGCCCTGCAAGAGGAGCTGGACTGGCAGGTCTACGGTCTCTATGGGCTGCTCACCGACCGTGAGGTCGCCCGGACCGTGACCCCATCGCCCGACCCCGAGACCATCCCAGAGGTCAAACTCGGCGAGCGCGCCTTCGAGATCGTCCTCGCGCGGAAGGCCGAAGCAGGGGATGTGGAGACCGCCTGGTTCACGCGCCACGGCTCGGAGCCTGTCACCGAGATCCCCACCCGCTGGCCGGACTGGTACCGCGAGATCGTCCAGGCCCGCATAGACCTCATCATCACTAGCCGCAGGGACATCGCTCTCATGGAGCGCCCCGAGTGCAAGCGCCGCTGGGCCGCCGACTCCTGGGCGAAAAAGGAACGCACCGCGCTTCGCACCTGGCTGCTGGACCGCTGCGAGGACGAGGACTTGTGGTTCGAGGTACGTGAGGGATTGCGCCGACCTCGTACCCTGACCGTCAACAACCTCGCCGACCAGCTCCGTTCCGACTCCGACTTCACGGCCGTTGCCGCGTTCTACGCAGCCGACCACTTGAAGAAACCGGACCTTCCCCTCGCGCAGATCCTAAACGAGATCATCGCCGACGAGCATGTCCCTTACCTCGCCGCCATGCGCTACAAGGACTCCGGACTGCGCACCCGCCATGAGTGGGAGAAGGTCTGGGAGAAGCAGCGCGAGGAGGACCGTACGGGCGCGCGGCTCGACATCGACCTGCCCACGAAGTACAAGTCCTCGGACTTCCTGCGGCCGTCCTACTGGTCCCATCGCGGCAAGCTCGACGTGTCCAAGGAACGGTTCATCTCCTACCCGGAGGCGGGACCGGACAGCGACTCCACGCTGATGCTCGGCTGGGCCGGCTGGGACCACAAGGACCAGGCGCTAGCCCTCACCCAACTCATCGACACGCGGGTCAGGAGCGACGCCTGGGGCGCGGAACGACTCGTCCCGCTGCTCGCAGGGCTGCACGAGGTCATGCCGTGGGTGCGCCAGTGGTACAGCGCGTACGACGACGAGTGGGAGGGCTCACCGGCCGAGGACCTGGAGGCGGAGTTCCAGCGCTACTTGCGCACCCACGGGGTCAGCGAGGCGCAGATGAGGGACTGGCGTCCAGTACGCAAGCCCCGTGGCCGGAAGCCTGCGCAGCGCAAGGAGACGCCCGAACAATCCGAGCCGGACGGCGAGTAGAGACGGAGGGGGAGAGCGGCTTTGCGCTCTCCCCCTCCGTCGGCAGGGTGTTCAGCGATCGTGGTGGGAAGCGTGCGTGGTGAACGCCGACCAGGCCGCGGGGGACACGAGCAGGGGGGGCTGGATCCGGGTGTCCTTGGAGTCCCGTACGTGCACAGCCCCGGGCGCGATGGCAACCTCGACACAGTTGTCGCCCTCACTGCCGCTGTAACTGAGCGCCCAGCGCTGGCTCGGCCCGCTCAGGTAGGTCCCCCGGAGGGAACCGCTTGCCCTGCTCGATCTTGGCGAGGTAGTGCGCGGAGTACTGGACCCGCTGCGCGAACTCCTCCTGGGTGAGCCGGACTTCCTCCCGCAAAGCCTTCAGTACGGCCCCGAAGGTCTTGAGGCTGTCGGACAGGTAGCGCTCGCCGTTGGAGCCGCCCGTACCAGCGCCTCCCCCCGTACCCCCGC
>NZ_JARAVK010000495.1:0-2785 GCF_033792765.1 Streptomyces sp. PA03-6a
TTTTTATAAAGAACAGCCAAAATCCCTTCCACCGGTACAGGAGAAGTCCGTGACGCACCGAAAGCCCCACACCAGCACGGTGGGCCGCAAGGCCGTCCGGCTGGGCATGCTGACCACCGCCGGCCTCATCGCCCTCGCCACCGCGGCCCCGGCCGGCGCGGCATCGGGGTCGCACATCCCCCGCAGCGTCGGCGCCGCCGTGGACGAGGCGCACACCCTCGCCAACCGGGCACACCCCGTCCAGTACGACGAGGAGTTCTCGATCCACCAGTTCGGGCCGCTCGTCGCCGCCGCGGCGCACAACCGGGCGGTCGCCGCCTCCGTCGGCTGCTCGCTCTCCCGTCCGTGCCGTTCGATCGCCCTCTCCTTCCAGATCGTCACCACCTCCGGTGTCGACCTCCGGCGGATCAACGCGACGAACATCAGCCGTGCCGTCAACCAGCACTGCACCGGATGCCAGACCTTCGCGGGCGCCTACCAGTTCATCGTGGCGACCCCGCGGCCACTCACCCTGAGCGCCCGCGACCGGGACCGGCTCGCCGACATCCGGCGCCGGGTGGCCGAGCTGAGGCGGTGCGGCGACCCGATCTCCGAGATCGAGCGCCGCGCGGACGCCCTCGCCGCCGAGGTCAGGGCCGTCCTCGACCGCGCGGCGGCAGCCGTCCCGGCCGGAGCCGGAACGAGCACGCTGCGGGAGTTCCGGCCCACCGTGACCATGCACCGCCACGTCAGCTGACGCCCCCACCGCTTCCGGGCCGGGGGCACGTCCCTCACCTCCCCAAACCCCCAGACGGGTCCCCGGCCCGGGACCACGACCGGCCTTCCGGAGGACGAAGTGCCCAAGCGATACCCGCCCGAGCTGCGCCGCAAGGCCCTCGACCTGCTGGTCGCGGGCGAGCCGGTGAAGAAGGTCGCCCTGGACCTCGGCCTCGGCGACCAGACGATCTACCAATGGCGGCGCACGCACCTGCCGCACCTGGGCAGGCCGCGGCGCGCACCGATGGGCACCGCCGAGCTGACCGCGGCCCGCAGGCGCATCACCGAACTGGAGACCGAACTCGCCGTCCACCGGCGGGTCACCGAGCTGCTGCGCGATGTGGTGTCCCCAAAAGGCGATTTGAGGCCGTGCAGGTGATGGCCGGTGAGGGGCTCCCGGTCCGGACCGCCACGCGCGTCCTCGGCATCTCCGAATCGGGGTACTTCACCTGGCGCGGCCGGCCCCCCTCCCCCCGCTCCACCCGGCACCTGTGGCTGACGGACCTCATCAGCTCCATCCACGCCGCCTCGCGCGGCACCTTCGGGTACCGGCGCATCCACGAGGAACTCACCCTGCGGCACGGCATCCCCATCAGCCACGGCACCGTCGAACTGCTCATGCGGCGTGCCGGGCTCCAGGGCCGCCCCGGTGTGCCCGACCGGCTCTGGGTGACCGACGCCGTCGAACTCGCCACCCGCCAGGGCGAACTGCTCTGCGTGATCGTGCTCGACGCCCACGCCCGCCGGCTGATGGGCTGGAGCACGGGTTCCGCACCGGCCGCCGCCGTGGCGGCGGACGCCCTGAGCAGGGCGGTGCTGCGGCACTCCGTCCACCCCGGCCCCCGGCCCGAGGGGCGCTTCACCACCCTCGTCTTCACCGAACGCGCCCACGCCCGCGGACTGGCGCCCCCCACCGGCCTGGTCGCCGACCGGAACGACCACGCCGTGATCGGCGCCTTCTGGGCCCGGACGCAGACCGAACTCCTCGACCACCGCACATGGCACAGCCGGCTCGACCTCACCACAGCCCTGTCCGACTACTTCGAGGGAACCCGAGCATGACCGTGGACCGACCGACGCCCCCGTTGCCGATCTCCTACCTGCTGCGCACCCAGATCCGTGCGGGGCAGACCCTGCCGCCCACGCAGGCGCACCAGGTCATGCTGCACTGCGCCCTCGACGCCGCCGGGGTCCCGGTCCGCCGCGACGACGCGGACGCCGTCGCCAGGATCGCCGAACTCGACTACGCCACCGTCAACGCGGTCATCGGCTGGCTGCGCATCGTCAGACCGGCGGCGTGCTGAGATGTTCCGGACGGCCCCTCCGCAGCGCAGGACACCGCGCCCGGCGTACGGCCGCGCGCTGCTCGGCGCGCTGACGGCGTACCGCTTCGAGCGACCGCCCGTCGAACCGATGGCGGCGCTGTGCGGCCTCGACCAGGACGACTTCCTGTACCGCTGCCGCTCCGCACGCGGCGCAGGACCACCGGACTGCGCGGCGCCCGACGGCCCGGCGCCGGACCGCCCGGCGGCGGGCGGACTATGACCGGGTGGAGCTGCGGAGGAGGGATTCGACGAGGGCGGCGACGTGTCGGCGGTCGGCTTCGGACAGTTGCTGGACGCTGGCGATGAGGGTGGCCACCTCGGGGTCGGGGGTGGTGCCGGTGCCGTCCTCGACGTACAGGTGGATCCCGCAGGCCTCGGCCGCGGCGCGGCGTACCGCCTCCAGCGGCAGTTCCAGCCCGCGCGACAGGCCCTCCAGCGTGGACTGCTGCGGCATCCGGGCCACCCGCGCGGTTGTCGCCAGATGATGCACCGTCGACCGCGGGACGCCACCGCGCCGCGCCACCTCACCGTACGACCAGCCCCGCTGCTCCAGCCGGCGCTTGATCAGTTCCTGCAGTGCGTTCACCACGGGATGGATTCTTCCTGCTAGCACGTCGGTTGACCCGTACGAGTGAGATCGAGTCTACAGCGGCCCCACCCGCCCGACCCGGACCCACACCCCCTCACCTGCACCTTCACCCCGG
>NZ_JARAVK010000496.1:0-2780 GCF_033792765.1 Streptomyces sp. PA03-6a
TCCCACAGCTCGCCCAGAGCACGCAGCCCCGTCTCATCACTCTTGGGCCACCGCTCCCCCACAACCAGCGGAGCAAGCCACTCCAACTCCCGGGGCATCCGAATACTCAACGCCTACACCTCCCCAGTCATCACATGGCAGACACGGCCAACACCAAGGGATGAGACCGCGGAACAAGACCCGACACGGCGGCGGAGACAGCAGGACGACAAAGAGAAACCCGCCGGCCGTCCCCGCAGCACACCCAACCCTGGCACCCACACCGCACAAGCAGCCCACGCCCGTTGAGCACGATACCCGCTATTCTCGCGAACACCCGAAACACAGACCTCAGCAATCCCCTAACCCATCAAGAGCCCGACGTATAGAAAAGGGTCTGTCTATCGAACGGCTCTGTCTCACATTCGGTGGTGACGGAGAGTTGTGAGGGTCGTTGATTTTCATGTGATGGATGTCAACGAGCTTGTGCAGATGGTGTTTTCGGGCCTGTCTCCGCTGGTCATGGAGGATGTGGCCGACGAGGGTGAGCGGATTGCGGTTCGGGCCCGGACGCCGCTGGGCACCGCGGTCTGCCAGGTGTGCGGGGCCTCGTCGGCACGGGTGCACGGCTACCACTGGCGGACGGTCGCCGACGTTCCGGTCGACGGGCGACGGGTGGTCGTCCGTGTGCGGGTTCGGCGTCTGGTGTGCCCCACGCGAGGCTGCCACCACACCTTCCGCGAACAGGTGCCCGGAGTGCTGGAGCGATACCAGCGACGCACCGCCCGTCTGACCGCGCAGGTCAAAGCCGTAGTCAAAGAGTTAGCGGGCCGAGCAGGATCACGTTTGCTGGCGACACTCGCGATGGGCCTATCCCGTCACACCGCCCTGCGCACCCTGCTGCGCATCCCGTCGCCCACCGGGCGGACGCCTCGCGTGATCGGCGTCGACGACTTCGCCCTGCGCCGGCGACACCGCTATGCCACCGTGGTGATCGACGCCGAGACCCACGAGCGGATCGACGTCCTGCCCGACCGTACGGCCGACACGCTGGAAGCGTGGCTGCGCGAACATCGGGGCGTCGAAGTCGTCTGCCGAGACGGCTCCACAACCTATGCAGAGGCCATCCGCCGCGCCCTGCCCCACGCGGTGCAGGTCGCCGACAGGTGGCATCTGTGGAACAACCTGTGCGAAGCCGCCCTCAGCGAGGTGAAGGCACACAGCAACTGCTGGGCCACCGTGCTGGACGCACCCATCTACGACGGGCCACGCGCCCGAACTACCCTGGAACGCTGGCACCACGTCCATGACCTGCTCAACCAGGGCGTGGGCCTGCTCGAATGCGCCCGCCGACTGCAGCTGGCCCTGAACACCATCAAACGCTACGCACGAGCCGACCGGCCCGAGCGGATGCTCCGCGTCCCCAAATACCGCGCCGGCCTCGTCGACCCCTACCGCGAGCACCTGCGAAAACGCCGGGCCGAGGACCCCGCCGTCCCCGTCAAGCACCTCTTCGAAGAGATCAAGGCCCTCGGCTACACCGGCTGCCTCAACCTGCTTTACAAGTACATCAACCAAGGCCGCGCGGACGCCGACCGCAGCCACATCTCACCACGCCGGCTCGCCCGGATGCTCCTCACCAGGCCCGACAACCTCAAGACCGAACATCAGGACCTCCTGGCACGGCTCACCGCCGCCTGCCCCGAGATGACCCAACTGACTGCCCACATTGCCAACTTCGCCCAGCTGTTGACGCCTCGCGAAGGAAACTCCGACGGGCTCTCGCGCTGGATCGACCAGGTCCGCACAACCGAACTGCCCCATCTGCACCCCTTCGCCCGGGGCCTGGACCGAGACCGGGACGCAGTGATCGCCGCGCTCACGCTTCTTTACAGCAACGGCCCCACCGAGGGCATCAACACGAAAACCAAGCGGATCGCGCGACAGATGCACGGACGAGCAGGCTTCACCCTACTTCGCCACCGCATCCTCCTCGGATAGCAGCACACTCCGTCACCACCGAATGTGAGACAGAGCCGTTCTTTTTACAGTCCCATAGAAAATCAAAGGCGGGACTGACACGAAAATAGAGTGGACCGCCCGGGTCAGGTGTTGGGGATCGACTCGAAGGCGGCGACAGGATAGTCAAGCGGTGATGGGCTCGAAGCGGATGGTCAGGCCCAGGCTGTTGGCTTCCTTGAGCATGCGGCGCATGGCGCGTTCGGGGTCGCGTCGGGTGAAGTGGTCGGCGCCGAGTTCTCGGTATTGGGTCTTGTCGTGCAGGACGTGCCATAGGGCGATGGCGAGTTTGTGCATCACGGCGACCAGGGCCCGTTTGCCGCCGCGTCGTGCGGCCAGGCGCCGGAAGAAGACGCCGAGGTAGGAGTCCTTGTTCTTGATCGCGACCATGGCGGCGATCCCGAGGAGCCGTTTGAGGTTGCTGTTGCCGGGACGGGTGCGGCCGGAGCGACTCACCCCGGCAGACTCGTTCTGTCCTGGGCAGACCCCGATCCAGGAGGCCAGGTGGTGAGCGGAGGCGAACTGGGCCATGTTGCCGCCGGTCTCGGCGATGATGATCTCGGCGCCGAGGCGCCCGATGCCGGGAATGGTGGTGAGGTTGACCAGGTCTTCCTGGAGGTCGGCCAGCAGCGTGGTGATCCGGTCGTCGAAGCTGGCGACGACCTTCTTCCAACGGTCGATCTCGCAGGGCTTGATCAAGTTCCTTAAGGTTCGGGCTTGTTGGTGATGCCCAGAAGTGGGAGTGCTCGTTCGGGTTGGTCGCGGATTGCGCGGGTGGTTTT
>NZ_JARAVK010000497.1:0-2716 GCF_033792765.1 Streptomyces sp. PA03-6a
TTTTTTTTAAAGCAAGAGTGGGACTACGGAGTGTGGAGAGGTCTGGTGGGGTCGGAAATGTGTATCAGGGACGGGAGGGGGAAGGGGGACGGGATGACGGTCGGCTCCACCGAGGTGACGGCTCTGGCGGGATCCCTGACGGCACTCGGCCTGGAAGCGGGCGGGGTCGTCCTGGTGCACGCCTCGCTGCGCGGCGCGGGTGGCACCCGCGCGGGCACGATGCTCGACGCGCTGCTGCGGGTGCTGGGACCGCGCGGCACGCTGGTGACGCCCAGTTTCACACCCGAGAACTCCGACTCCTCCTCCGCCCACCGGGCGCGTGTGGCGGGACTGGACGCCCGGGAGGCCGCCGCCGTACGGGGCGCGATGCCGCCCTTCGATCCGGCGTCCACGCCCGCGCCCGGGATGGGGGTGCTCTCGGAGACCCTGCGCACCGTGGAGGGTGCGGTGCGCAGCGCCCATCCGCAGACCTCCTTCGTGGCGTACGGCCCGGCCGGGGAAGCCATCACGGCGGAGCACGGGGCCGACTGCCACCTCGGCGAGCGGTCCCCCTTGGCGGCGCTCTACCGGGCCCGCGCCCGGGTCCTGCTCCTCGGCGTCGGGTTCGACGTGTGCAGCGCGTTCCACCTGGCCGAGTACCGGGTGCCCCGGCCGCCCCTGCGCACCTACCGCTGCGTCGTCGTCAGGGGCGGGCGGCGTTCCTGGTGGAGCTACGAGGACGTGGCCCTGGACGACTCGGACTTCGCGGCCCTGGGCGCGGCGTACGAGGCCGAGGGCACGACCAGGACCGGCACCGTGAGCGGGCTCCGGTGCCGGTTGCTCGACCTGCGGGAGGCCGTCGACTTCGCGGTGCGCTGGATGCCCGCGAACCGGCCGCGACGGGCGGGCACCGGGGCCGGGGCCGGGCCCGGTCCCGGAGCCGGGCCCGGGCTCACCTGAGGCGGTCGAGGACCCTGCCGGCCCGCAGGAGGTGCAGGTCGTGCCGTACGGCCGCGGGGAGCGCGGCCTCGTCGTACGGCACGCCGTCCAGGAAGTCGCGCAGGCCCACGTCGCCGACGCGCGACATCGTGTACGGCGGAACGGAGTGCCGGGTGAGCACGAGGGGCCCTGGTCCTGCGTGCCCGAGCGCCTCGGCGAAGATCGCGCGCACCCGGTGGAAATGACGTTCCTGGACGCCGCCGATGTCGATGACGCCGACGGCTTCCGCGCCGGAGGGCGTCGTGCCGCCGATCCTTCGCAGCGGCAGCCGGCCGAGGTCGTGCAGCAGCACGTGGGCGGCCGCGTACTCGAGGGTCTGCCGGTCGGAGAGGCTGCCGCCCTTCCCCTGGAGCCGCCGGGCGATCTCCTCGCGCGGCTCCTCCCCGAGCCGGGCGATGGTGTCCTCGATCGGATCCTCGCCCGCGGGCAGGGGGAGGTCGGCGAACAGCCCGTAGTGGCCCGCCATCGGCCCCTGGTCCAGGACGCGGCACAGGTGCTCGGCGAGGAGCCGGCCCTCCTCCGCGACGACCGCGGCGGGCAGGGCGTTGATCCGCGCGCCCAGTTCGCCCACGTAGAGCACCTGCAGGTACGGCAGCCGGCCCGTGACCGCCTGGACCCGTTCCGCCATGAGCACGGCGGGCAGCACGTAGCTCAGGGCGCGCAGCGGCATGCGCACCGACGCGCCGAACACCACCCGCAGCGCCGGCGGTCCGTACACGGCGGCCTTGCCCACCACGTCCAGGAGGGGCTCCACTCCTCCCTCGGGCAGGCCGCGGACGTACCCCTGCAGCCGGGCCGTACGGCCGACGACGGCGTCGAGGAGGGCCGGGCGCACCCGGTTGACCACCCCGGCGGCGGCTCCGTACTCCGAGGGCCGGAACCGGGCCAGGCACGAACGGACGTCCGCTTCGGCGAACGGGACCATGGTGTCCTGTCCCATCAGCGGGATCCCGCGCAGGACCGCGGTCAGCAGGTTCTCCTGCCGCTTGCCCAGGCCCGGGGGCGCGGATGGGGAGGGCGCCGGCCGGGGGCCGGGACGGGAGAGCGTCGCGGGGTCGACCCCACCCATCAATGAGTCGTACATATAAAGTGATAGCCAGTCATACATGTGCTGCGGAACGGGTCATGACGAGACGTCAGCGGATTCTTCCATGATGACGCCAGTGCGGGCGTCCGTGACCGCGCCCGTTCGTACCGGTTCGGACGGGTGGGGGATGAAGAATACGTACACCTACGCCGTGAGTTACCTGCATGGCAGGGACGAGGCCTGGGTGGCGCGCTTCCTGGACGACCTGGACCGGCGGCTGGGCACCTCCCCGGTCCGTTTCGTCAGGGCGGCCACAGACGACGGCCGGGGCCCGGCCTCGCCCGGGGTGGCGACGGCGGACCGCGTCCTCGTCCTGTGCTCACCGGCCTACTTCAGCGAGGGCCCCGCGGACGCGGACTGGGCGATGCTGGCCCACCGCACGAGCCTGGACCGGGCCCGCGGGGCGGCGGAGAGCGGCATCGTGCTGCCCCTGCTCTGGGAACCCGTGCTCCAGCGGATGCCGGCGGTGGTCGCCGAGGCGGACACGTTCACGGCGGGGCAGCCGCCCGAGTACCGGACCCACGGACTCGCGTTGATGACGATGCAGGCCGCGCGCCACCGGGCCGCCCTCGACGAGGTGCTCGGCAACCTCACCCGATGGCTCACCACCGCTCCCCCCACCGGAAGCGGCCCCGCCCCGCAGGACATCCC
>NZ_JARAVK010000498.1:0-2699 GCF_033792765.1 Streptomyces sp. PA03-6a
GCAGTGGCGGACTACCGTCGGCACCGGTCAAGGCGGAAACTGACGGGCCGCACGCTATTTCGGGGCAGGAGGCTGATGATGGTGCGGGTAGCGGCCGCGAGGATGGTCTGGCGTTGGTATCCAGCGGTGGCCTGCATCCCGCAACAGGCCACGCATCCGGCACACCCCGTGACGACGCTGCTGCCGATGCGGTGGCAGGCGAGACCGACGACGCTGATGGCAGCACAGTGGCAGGCGAGACCGACGACGGTACGCTGGTAGACACGCCCGACGCTGATGGCAGCATCGCGGCAGGCGACGGCGTGGCGGCTGGCGTGAAGGAGGCGGGGCAGCGAAAGAACGTCCTGCTCGGGTCTGAACTGGGTGATGACAGGATCCGCGCCTGGCTCGCTGGTGCAAGCCGTGATGCCAATCCGACTGATCGATATGCAGCGGTGTTGCTGGATCCGGACAGCCGGTTCCCGGTAGAGATCACCGCGAACTCAGCTGCCGTCCCCGCCACTCATAGTTCCGTGCTTGGGCAGGGCCTCGACTGGTCTGCCTTGCCGGCTCGTGAACGAGCCGCTGTCGAAGCCCTGGTTGACAGGCGGCTTTCCGGCCCGATGGCTACGGCGGGCTGGAAGCCTGCCGACTGGGCCGCTGTCGCCGCGGCCCGCCGAAGGAGTCATGAGGCCGCGGCCCACGTCATGTTGCGGCTGGTGAAAGCCAATCATCCTAATGGGTTTGCTAGCTATCTTGCAGCACTAGATGCCGCGCGCAACACCACCTTCGGCTTTCTCAATCTTGATCGGGAGCTCATGGCCAAGGGTGTAAATTTTCTTGGCTTGATGTGGGATATATACGCAGAGAAGACCCACGTGACTCAGATGGTTCACAGCTGGATCAGTTCGGGAATTACTGAAAACTGGAAGTCGCGTAATCGGGGTGCTGTCGCCATGGCCCTCAAATATTCTGGCACGGCGGCCATGGCCGCCACTGCCTGGGACGTGGCCGTCGCTGCCCCCTCTCGAGATCCATCTGACGTGCTTTCTCGCCATTTCACGGCAACCGGCCCCTCTTGGGATTCTTCCGACGTGCTTTCTCGCTATTACGCGGCACTGGACGAAGCGAGTGCCGATAACGCGGCTGGCAATCTCCGTCAGGCGACCGATCGAATTCTCCGAGCTGGTAAAGCTCTCAAGGAGGAGGGAGTGGATGTTTTCCGCCTGAAATGGTGGGCCCTGTCGGACAGTGAGCGTAGCGAGGTTAAACGTTCGGTCCCCCGGTTTGTGGTCCCGTCCCGGCTTGCTGCTTGGGTTACCGGGCTGCCTGACACCGCGCGCTTTAGTGACCTTGAGTGGGGTGCTGTCGCGGTGGCCCACCGCGAGGTTCATAAGGACGTTGCGGTTGTCACCGCTTGGCAACTGTCCGCCGATCCTGTGCGGCGTTGGCTTTCCCGCCCGTATATCGGGATGGCGTTGGTGGACAACGAGCGGATGAAGGAGCAGGTCGTCAGGCAATATCTGGACAGCCTGGGAACTGACGAACGAGAAGCCCTGGGGCAGCGTTTGAGTTCCGTGCTTGGACCTTCCAGCTTTCGTGATGTTCCAGAATCCCTGCGGTCGAGTAGCGGCCGCAGTGGTGGTGCACGTGCCGATGATGATGCCCTGGCCGGCAGTTTCCGCAGCGATGACGAGGCGACGGTGGCCAGCAGTGATGCCGATGACGGCACCAGGCTCATCGGAGGTTTGGGGAGCGAGGGAAAGCAGCCGGGGCACGGCACGGCTGCGGGCGCCGGGGGCGGCCTTGAGCATGCGGAGGAAGTGCTGGCCGCAGTTTCACCGGCTGCCGGTGGCGATGCGCTGCTGCAGCAAACTGCGTCAGTGGCGACGGGTGACACGGGTGAAGTTCATCCTTCAGGGCCTTTGTCTGTTCCGGGGATCGTGCCCGCTGCGGCCAGCCCAGCCCCCGTCTCATCTGGCGGCCAGCCGCGGGACGTGCGGCATACCGTCGTCCACGGCTCGGCCACGGAGACCGTGACGGTGCGCTGGGAGAGCGGGGACAGGTCGTTCCCGGTGCTGGACGAACCCGCTGGGGTGTCGGCGCGGGCGGTTTCCGCGCCGGCGGGTGCGGTGGATGACATCCTCCACGGTGCGGGTCCTGGTGCGGGGCGGGTGGATCTGAGGCTGGACGCGGGTTGGGATGCGGCGCGTGGTGCGGCGGCGCCGGACACGGTGAAGCATTCGTGGGTGGACCCGGTGTCGACGCCGCGGGGTGGTGGCGCCCATGCGCCGCGGTACGAGGTCCGCGCGGGCTACGACGTGCGCAGGTTCGAGCTCGGTGGGCGTCCTGTCACGGATCTGACGGTGAGGGTGCGTCTGGCCGGCGAGGGTCTGTCCCCGGCCCAGGTGGACGCGTTGTGGGACCGTGCGCTGTCGGGTGTGGAGCGGGTCTTCAACCGTCCGGGTGAGGTGATGCGCGATGGCAGTGTCCTGCATGTGACGCTGGAGCGGGTCGCGGGGAATGCCTCCGACGCCCATCTGAACGTGAACGTGGGTGGCTCGCGTGGTGCGATGAACCAGCACCAGTGGCGTGTCGACGCCACCGAGCAGGACCTCGCGCACGAGTTGGGTCACCAGTTGGGTCTGCGGGACGAGTACCGGGACACCACCGCCGGGCATCGCCCGGAGGTCGACGGCAGCCTGATGGGCAACTACCAC
>NZ_JARAVK010000499.1:0-2676 GCF_033792765.1 Streptomyces sp. PA03-6a
GCCGCTACACCGGCTGGTACCGGCACATCACCTTGGCCATGCTCGCCCACGCATTGCTCGCGGCCACCGCGACTCGGGCGGCGGCACAGGGGATGCAGAAACGGTTCCGGCACCCTGGTCCCACTCACCGTGGCAGAAGTCCGCCGGCTCCTGGCAACTCACTGCCCACCCCAACCTGGCCGGCAGCTTCGCATCCACACGGTGAGCTGGTCGCTCTGGCGGCGCAGACACCAGGCCACCGCCCGCCACTGCCACTACCGGCGACGACTCCACTCGATGGAGGGGCGGTCCGGCAAGACCGCCCCCGACACACAACCCCCGCCCTACACTCCGAACGACGCCTCTCACCAGGCCAGATAGCGAAACGCTGCTGGAGTACAAGTACTGCAACGGTCTTTGCCGTGACGGGTGGGCAGCTTCTGGTGGCGTATGGCCGCGTCGTTTGTAGTGCCTGGTGCGGGCTTGGTGTCGTCGTTGGCGTCGCCAGTGTGGCCAGTGCCGGTTGTGGTCGATGGAGTGTGGTCGGCGGTGGGGGAGTCGGATGATCAAGCGTTTGAGCTCGGGGAGGCTGAGCGAGACCAGCCTCCACAAAGGCGACAGGCAGCTCAACCGTCAGTGAAACGAAGGCCGGGAGACCGACGAACGAGCGTGCTCCTCGCAAACGCATGTTCATCGACTGCTCATTCGTGTTCACATCGCTGCCATCGATCTCACGCCTGCGCGCCGAGACTCAGTTCACGTCAGACCGATTGATGTAACCGGAGTCGATCAGCAGCTTCTTGTAATTCGACTTGTCAATTGCGACCGGGCCGAGCAAGTATGCGGGAACGACCTTCACTCCGTTGTCGTACTGCTCGTTGTCTGTGATCTTCGGAGTCTTGCCGGTGATGATCGCATCTGCCATATCGACAGCGACCGCAGCGAGCTTGCGAGTGTCCTTGTAGACAGTCATTGACTGTTCACCCTTGATAATCTCCCTGACAGACTCCACTTCTGCGTCCTGGCCCGTGATGATGGGCATTTCCTTGCCCCCCGAACCGTAGCCGTCAGCCTTCAAAGCCTGGATGACGCCGCGGGCGATACCATCATTTGGTGCGAGGACTGCGTCGAGGGTTGCCGAACCGAAGTGCTCATGCAGCCGCGTGGTCATCGTCTCGCGCGCGATCTCTCCGTCCCAATGGAACATTGCCACCTGGGTGATGCGCTTGTTGCCACTCTTGAGCACCAGCATCCCCTTTTGGATCCATGGTTTGAGGACTGCCATGGAACCGTTGAAGAAGAGAGATGCGTTATTATCGTCCGGGTCGCCGGAGAAAATCTCAAGATTGAAAGGCCCCTTGCCCTCCTTTAGCCCCAGCCTGTCGACGATGTATTCTCCCTGCAGTTGTCCCACCTTGTAGTTGTCAAAGCTCGCATAATAGTCCACGTTGGCACTGCCCAGCAGCAGCCGGTCGTAAGCGATAATCTTGACGCCGCTGCGCGCTGCAACTTTCAGGACCTGCCCAAGACCGTATCCATCGACAGCGCCGATGATTATAATCTTGTCCCCGGCATCGATCATGCTCTGAATCTGATCGGCTTGTAGATCGGCATTGTCGTCGGCAAACTTGACGTCGACCCTGTACCCGTGCGATTCGAGACCTCTCGCCATGCTCTGGCCGTCATCGGCCCAACGTGTCTGAAGCTTGTTCGGCAGAGCAATGCCTACCGTCGCTTCATGATTTCCATTGAAGCCATCACCGCAAGCAGCGGTGCTTGTAATGAGAAGTGGCAGGACGAGAACCGCCTGCATCATCGAACGCTTTCGGGTACTTCTTCCGGAACGCATGGCAATTCTTCCTAAAGCTGTCAGTTGAGCGCAGCACTCAATTTGGGTAGATCTCGAAAATGACGGTACCGCACGAAATTCTCGATAAGCCCCAAAAGTGCGTTGAAATGAGTACTTCGACCCCCGGTGACCGTTGCCTCACGCGGTCGATTGCGTAGAGAGCGCCGGCTTCCGCGACGCGACGGTGCAGATTGTGACCTGGATGGGACAGTAGCAACGGGCGTTTCGATTCACAAATATGGCGATGTGATGGCCCGTTCATGGCTCACGCCTTCTATTTTGCGGCGCAGAAATTCATTCACGACGGAAGGATTTGCACTGTACTTCCGTAGTTTGTGGATTCTTTAGCCGCGTGATGTAAGGGCGTCGAGAGGATCCAAAGTCGAGTCTGGCGTTGATCCGTGACAGACGACCACCGTGGTCACTACATCGACGTGGGCATTACAGGGTCATCGCAACCCGTAGACTAGGTCGTGGGTGCAGATCCTTGACGGTTTGGTGCCGGATGGGTCGGGAGTGTGATCGGGAATCGCTGGCCGCAATCGTGTTGTCCGACGTCAGGCTGCACGTGGCAGCAGCTTCCCAACGCTTCGTTCGGGCTATCCGGTGCCACGGCCCACCGTTTGGTGCGGCCCATTAACCTCACCCGCGCCTACCAGCAGACAGCTGCGAGGGTTTGAGGGGGCGCTCCTCCAGTTGGTCTGACCCACAGGCCAACCGACTACCTCGGTGCCTTGTTGCCGATATGTCGGTGAAGCTTCCCCTCGATGTTGGACACCTGGAGACTGGGACGTGAGGTTCCAGAGGAAGTAGTGGCCAGGTGGGAAGTAAGAGCAACCGCAGCAGGC
>NZ_JARAVK010000049.1:0-45438 GCF_033792765.1 Streptomyces sp. PA03-6a
GGGCGTGGGGGTGCGGGGCGTGCGTGGGCGGTACGTGCCTGCTCCGCCGTACGCGCGGATGCGGCGGTACGGGCCGCCGTCGTGCGCGGGCGGGTCGGCGACCGGACGGTCCGTGGCTCCGTCGCGGACCGGGGTGTCCCGCCGCGTGTGGGGCCGGGTCGAGCCGGCGGTGACCGTCACAGCCCCGGGGGTGCGGGTCGTCTCCGGCATCGTCGTCCTCGTCATCGTGCTCGTGGTCCTGATCGGGGTGGTGCTCGTGGTCCTGCTCGGGGTGGTGCTCGTGGTCCTGATCGGGGTGGTGCTCGTGGTGCTCACCGCCGTGCTCCGGCGCGGGCCGGTGTGTGCGCCCGTCGTCCGGGGAGTCCGGACGGATCCGCTGGAGCGGGCGCCGTGTCCGGCGCCGTGGTGGTGCTGGTGCGCTTGCCCTCGGGCGGTCCGCTCGACGCGGTCCCTCGCGGTGGGGACGGCCTGACGTGACGTCAACGGGAGCCGTGCGGCACGCCGTACCGGCTGGTCACGCGCGTCCGCGGCGGTCATGCGCAGAGCGCCCACTCGCGGCGGCGGGGGGTGCGGGCCGGGGCCGCGGTCGCGTCGGTCAGCGCGGGGTCGAGGCCGGCGTCGCCGATCGGGCGGGTGCGCACGCGGGCCACGGGCGAGGCGCCGTGGGCCTCGGCCCGGATGCGCTGCTTCATCGTCGGCGGCAAGGAGTGCGCGTCGGCCGCGGCGGTGAGGCAGGGCGCCGGGACGAAGGGGACGGACGGCTCGGGCACGACGGGTTCGCTGCGGTACGACGTGCGGCACGACGGGACCTCCGGTGTGCGTCCGCCCGGTTCGACGCGCGGCCCTGGACCGGACGCGGCGGCGCCCACCACCACCGGTTGTGGTGCCGGCTCCGTACGCGGCGCCGGTGCCCAGTGGCGGACCGCCTCGGCGGTCGGCAGGAACCGGGTCCCGGGGACGGTCTCGGGTCGCGGCGCGGCAGGAGCCGTGCTACGCGACGCCGGGACGGCGAACCCGAAGTACGCGACCATCTTGAGCAGGAGCGTCACGAAGACGTCCCAGAACGTCCTGACATGGGTGTTGGCAGCCATGACCTCTCACTTCCTTCGGTGAGTCGGGAGCGACTAATCCGATGATGCGGAAGTGAGCACGAAATCCTCGGTGCCGCACCCCGAGGGTGCCGATATTCCGATCAACACCACCCGGGTGGCCCAGCCGTGCCCCGGCCGGCCGCTCCGGCGAGGACCTTCCCGCGCAGTGCACACCGAGTTGCGGGTCCTGACGTCCGGGGGTAGGGCGGCGTCCCGTTGCGCGTGGCGGGCGCCGCCCCGTCCACAGGGTGCGCAGGCGGGGGCCGCGGGGGGCGGTTGCCCGGCGATTTCCACCGGACGGCCGCCGGAGCCGAGGTCGTCCGACCGCTCCGGGCCGGGCGGCACCAGGGCCCGTAGGGTGGAGGACATGCGCCTGAGCACTGTGATCCTGCCGATCCACCGCTGGAACGAGGGCCGGAAGGTCTGGCGTCGGGCCGAGGAACTCGGCTTCCACGCCGCCTACACCTACGACCACCTGTCGTGGCGGAGCTTCCGGGACGGCCCGTGGTTCGGGGCGGTGCCGACGCTGACGGCGGCGGCCGCGGCGACGGAGCGGATCCGGCTGGGCACGCTCGTGACCTCGCCGAACTTCCGGCACCCGGTGACGCTCGCCAAGGAGTTGATCTCCCTCGACGACGTGAGCGACGGGCGGCTGACGCTCGGCATCGGCGCCGGCGGGGTGGGCTACGACGCGACCGCGCTGGGGCAGGTGCCGTGGACACCGCGGGAACGGGCCGACCGCTTCGGCGAGTTCGTCACCGTACTGGACCGGTTGCTGACGGAGCCGGTGGTGAGTCACGAGGGCGAGTTCTACTCGGCGGACGAGGTGCGGAACATCCCCGGCTGCGTGCAGCGGCCGCGGGTGCCCTTCGCGGTGGCCGCGACGGGCCCGCGCGGGCTGCGGCTGGCGGCGCGCTACGGCCAGGCCTGGGTGACCTACGGCGACCCGAAGGGCCCGGCGGAGGTGCCGGTGGACAAGTGCCCCGAGGTCGTCTCGCACCAGTACGACCAGCTGGAGATCGCCTGCGCCGAGATCGAGCGGGATCCGGGCGAGCTCGACCGCATCCTGCTGACCGGGTCGACGGCCGAGCGCCCGCTGGAGTCGCTCGACGCCTTCGTCGACTTCGCCGGCCGCTACGCGGAGGTCGGCATCACCGAGATCGTGCTCCACTGGCCGGTGCCGGACTCCGTCTACGCGGCGGACCAGAAGGTCTTCGAGCGCATCGCGACCGAGGCGCCGGCCCAGCTCAGTTGAGCCGGCGGCGGGCGTTGCGCCGCCACTGGCCGAGCAGCACGGGTGACGCCGTGGGCGGCGGACCCGCGGGACAGACGTCGAAATGACTGATCCGGCAGGTGTCGGAGGGGTCGGCGGCACGCAGGTTGACCGCCGTGCCGTCGCCCGCGACGCGCCAGCGGCGACCGGCCGGGACGGTGGCCGGCGGCCACTCGCCGGGCTCGACCAGGATCCAGTGGCCGCAGGCGGTGCGGTGGCGGTACGCGGCGCAGGCGCAGCGGCCGCAGGTCGTGGCGGTGCCGGCCGCCGGATCGGCGACGGGTATCGCGGTGCGCGCGGCCAGGCGGATGCCGTCCACGACGGTCGGCAAAGCCTCGGCCAGGAGCACCGGTTCCCGGTCGGGCTGCTCTTCACAACGCACAAGGGCCATGGCGAGATGGTGGCACCCGGCACTGACAACGGCGACGGAGAGTGTGGCGGTGATCGCACTCAGCGCCCGCCTGCTGTCATATGCAACCGCATGGGGGACCATGGGTCGGTGACCTCAGCCACCCAGCATCCCAGGACCCCGGACGCCACCCTCGCGGCCCCCGCGCCGCGGCTGATCGCCACCGACCTGGACGGCACGCTCCTGCGCGACGACAAGACCGTTTCGGCCCGGACGATCGCCGCCCTGGCGGACGCGGAGGCAGCGGGCATCGAGGTCTTCTTCGTCACCGGCCGGCCCGCGCGGTGGATGGACGTCGTCGCCGCGCACACCGCCGGCCACGGCATGGCGATCTGCGCCAACGGCGCCGCCGTCTACGACCTGCACCGCGACAAGCGGCTGCTGGCGGCCTACCCCCTCGACCCGCGGGACGCGCTCGCGGTGATCGCCTCCCTGCGCACCGCCGTCCCCGGCACGACCTTCGCCGTCGAGCTGACCGGCGGCTTCGCGTACGAGCCGGAGTACCCGCCGTACGCCCCCGCGCCCGACGCGGTCGTCGCCCCGGTGGAGGAGCTGCTGGACGGCGGGCGGCAGGGCCAGCCCGTGCTGAAGCTGCTGGCCAAGCACCCGTCCATCGACCCGGACGCCTTCCTGCGCACCGCACGCGCGGTGGCCGGGGAGCACGCCGAGATCACCCGGTCCAGCGCGTCGGCGCTGCTGGAGATCAGCGGTGCGGGGGTCAGCAAGGCGACGACGCTCGCACGCTGCTGCGCGGACCTCGGCATCTCCGCCGAGGAGGTCGTGGCCTTCGGGGACATGCCCAACGACCTCGCCATGCTGTCGTGGGCGGGCACCTCGTACGCCGTCGCCAACGCCCACCCCGAGGTGCTGGCCGCCACGACGCACCGCACCGTGGCGAACGAGGAGGACGGCGTCGCCCTGGTCATCGAGCGGATCCTCGCCGCCCGCTGACCGCGCCCGGCCTCACAGGGGCGCCTCCCAGGCGAGCGTGGTGCCCTTGCCGTCCGGCCCCGGCCCGAAGATCGACTCGCCGCCCAGCGACTCCGCGCGGCGGGCGAGGTTGCGCAGCCCGCTGCGCCGCCCGGTCTCCGGGATGCCGACGCCGTCGTCGGAGACGATGAGCCGCACCCCCTCCCGGCCGTCGGCGAGGACGGCGGTGGCGTCGAGCACCACCTCGACCCAGGTGGCGCCCGCGTGCCGCTGGACGTTGGACAGCGCCTCGCGCAGCGCCGCCACGAGGTTGCGGGCGCTGAGCGCGCCGACCCGGTGGTCGACGGGCCCGACGAAGCGGACGGAGGGCGGGAAGCCCAGGCCCCGCGCGGCGGAGCCGGTCTCCCGCAGCACCTGGGCGCGCAGTCCCGCCGGTGCGTCGTCGCCCGGCTCCTGCTGCAGCGCGAAGATCGCCGTCCGCACCTCCTGAATGGTGGCGTCCAGTTCCTCGACCGCGTGCGCGATGCCCTCCTCCGCGTCGGGCGGCAGCGCCTTGCGCCGGGCCCCCTGCAGCATCAGGCCGGTCGCGAACAGCCGCTGGATGACCAGGTCGTGCAGGTCGCGGGCGATCCGGTCGCGCTCCTCGTAGACGGCCAGCCGGTTGCGGTCGCGCTGGGCGCCGGCGAGCAGCAGCGCAAGCGCCGCCTGCGCCGCGAACTGGACGGCGACAAAGCGCTCGTCCTCGGTGAAGCCCGGCCCGCCGTGGGCCCTCGGCAGCGCGAGCGCGCCCATCACATGGCCGCTGCTCTGCAGCGGCAGGATCATGCAGGCCCCGAAGCGCGGGGCGATCGCCATGGTCATCCGGTCGTCGGTCGAGGCGTCCTCCACGAACACCGGCTCGCCCGCCATCAGCGGCGCCACGGGCGGGCTGTCCGCCTCGAGCACCGTGCCGACCAGGCCCGCGGGCTGCTGGGCCGAGACCGCGACCACCTCAAGACCGCCCTCGACCGTCGGCAGCAGAACCAGGCCCGCGTCGGCCGCCACGAGTGCGCGGGCCTGCTCGGCGACGACGTCGAGCGCGTTCTCGCCCGGTTGTTCGTCCGCCAGCAGCGCGGTCGTGACCGAGCCGACGGCGTCCAGCAGCTTGGCCAGTGGTTCTGCCATACGGCGAGCCTAGGCCGGTGCCGCGTCCTACGCCGTGATCGACTCCGGCTCGGGCGCGCCCAGTGCGTCGGCCGCACGCTCGCGGTCCAGGCCCCGGCGGAACGGGCCGTCGGCGGCGGCCAGCTCCTGGTGCGTACCGCGCTGCACGACCCGGCCGCGGTCGAGGACGAGGATCTCGTCGACCTCCTCCAGACCGGTGAGACGGTGGGTGATCAGCACGGTCGTGCGGCCCGTGGTCGCGGCCAGCAGATCGGCGGTCAGGGCGTCGGCGGTGGCCAGGTCGAGGTGTTCGGCGGGCTCGTCGAGCACCAGGACGGGGAAGTCGGCGAGCAGCGCCCGGGCCAGCGCCAGCCGCTGGCGCTGGCCGCCGGACAGGCGGGTGCCGTGCTCGCCGACCGGGAGGTCGAGCTCCAGGTCGAGCCGGGCCGCGGCGAGCGCGCCGCGCAGCTCCGCGTCGTCCGCGCCGGGGCGGGCCAGGCGCAGGTTCTCCCGGACCGTGCTGTCGAAGGCGTGCGCGTCCTGGGCGCACAGGCCGACCATGCGGCGCACGGCGTCGCCGTCGAGGGCCGTGGCGTCGGTGCCCGCGAGGGTGTAGGTGCCCGCCTCGACGTCCAGGAAGCGCAGCAGCACGTGGGCGAGGGTCGTCTTGCCCGAGCCGGAGGGGCCGACGACCGCGATCCGGCGACCGGGCGTCAGTTCGAGGCCGACGCCGTCCAGCGCGGGCCGGGGCCGCCCCGGGTGGCGGGCGGTGAGACCGCGCAGCACCAGGGGGTGCGGTCCGGCGGGCACGGGCGCGGGGCGTTCCGGCTCCCGTACGGGCTCGGGGGTGTCGAGCACGTCGTACACGCGCTGCGCCGCCTGCCGGCTGCGCTGCCGGTACTGCGCCGCGAGCGGCATGGCCGCCACCGCCTCGAAGGCCGCGAGCGGGGTGAGCACGACGACCGCGAGCGCGACCCCGGACAGTCCGCCGGCGGCCACCGCCTGCACGCCCACCCAGGCGCAGAGCGTGACGGTGAGCCCGCTGACCAGGGCGCCGAGTCCGGCCCCGAGCGCCGCACCGGCCGCGGAGCGCGCCGCGATCCGGGTGAGCACTCGGTCCGTCTCGGCCGCCTCGGCGCGGCGCCCGGGCAGTGCCCCGGCGACGGTCAGTTCGGCGGTGCCGGTGAGCACCTCGACGACCTGGGCCGCGAGTTCGCCGCGGGCGGGGGCGAGGGCGCGTTCGGCGCGCCGGGCGAGCGCCGCGGAGACGGCAGGCACGGCCACGCCGGCGGTGAGCAGTCCCACCGCCAGGGCGGCTCCGGCACCGGGCAGCAGCCACGCGGTGAACGCGGCCGCCGCGGTGCCGGTGAGCGCGGCGGCGCCCGCGGGGAGCAGCCAGCGCAGGAAGTAGTCCTGCAGGCCGTCCACGTCGGCGACGAGGCGGGAGAGCAGGTCGCCCCGCCGGGTGTCGCGCAGCGCGGCGGGCGCGAGCCGCTCCAGCCTGCGGTACACGGTGACCCTGAGGTCGGCCAGGGCGCGGAAGACGGCGTCGTGCGAGACCAGGCGCTCGGCGTAGCGGAACACCGCCCGGCCGATGCCGAAGGCGCGGGTCGCGGTGACCGCGACCATCAGGTAGAGGACCGGCGGCTGCTGCGAGGCCCGGGATATCAGCCAGGCCGAGGTCGCCATCAGGCCGACGGCGCTCAGCAGCGCGAGGGCGCCGAGCAGCAACGCGAGGGCGAACCGCGGCCGCAGCGGCGACGTGACCCGGCGTACCCGGGTCAGCGGCGCGGAGGTCCTGGAAGCCGTGGAGGGCGCGGGCGGGGCGACGGCGAGGGCCGCGCCGAGGGGTTCGGGGGCACTGGCCGTGGCCGCGGCCTGCCGTTCGGCCCCGGCCGGGTGCGCCGCGGTGGACGGCAGGGCACGCTCCGGGCGCCCGTCGAGCCGTACCGTGCGGTCCGCCACGGCCAGCAGCGCCGGGCGGTGCACCACGAGCAGCACCGTCCGGCCGGCGGCGAGCCGCCGTACGGCGTCGACCACGGCCGCCTCGGTCTCCCCGTCCAGCGCCGCCGTGGGTTCGTCGAGCAGCAGCAGCGGCCGGTCGGCGAGGAACGCCCGGGCCAGGGCGACGCGTTGCCGCTGTCCGGCGGAGAGCCCGGCGCCGCCCTCCCCGACGGCCGTCGCGGGGTCGAGGTCCGGGGCGCCGGCGTCCCGGAGCGCGGCGCGGACCCCGGCCGGGCTCGCGTCCGGGCGGGCCAGTCGTACGTTGTCGGCGACGGTCCCGGCGAAGAGGTACGGCCGCTGGGGGACCCAGGCGATCTGCCGGTGCCAGCCGGCCGGGTCGTGGGCGGCGAGGTCGGTGCCGCCGGCCAGGACCCGTCCCGAGGTCGGCTCGGTGAAGCCGAGCAGCACGGAGAGCAAGGTGCTCTTGCCGATCCCGCTGGGACCGGTCAGGGCGATCGTCTCGCCGGGGGAGACCCGCAGGGAGACCGCGCCGAGGCGGCCCCGCACGGCGACCCCGTCCAGTTCGACGACCGCGGTCCGCAGGTCGGGGGCCGGGGCCGTGCCGCGCCGGGGCGGCGCGGTCTCCAGCACGGCGAAGACCTCGTCGGCGGCGGAGAGCCCCTCGGCGGCCGCGTGGTAGTGGGCTCCCACCTGGCGCAGCGGCAGGTACGCCTCCGGCGCCAGGACGAGGATGACCAGCCCGGTGTGGAGGTCGAGTTCACCGTGGACCAGCCGCATGCCGACGCCGACGGCGACCAGGGCGACGGAGATGGTGGAGAGCAGTTCCAGGGCGAAGGAGGAGAGGAAGGTGATGCGCAGCGTCCGCATCGTGGCGCGCCGGTGGTCGGCGGTGATGGCGCGGATGGACTCGGCCTGGGCCTTGGCCCGGCCGAAGACCTTGAGGGTGGGCAGGCCCGCGACGACGTCGAGGAAGTGGCCGGACAACCGGGCGAGCAGCTGCCACTGACGGTCCATGCGGGCCTGGGTGGCCCAGCCGATGAGGACCATGAAGACCGGGATGAGGGGGAGGGTCAGGGCGATGGTGAGCGCCGAGATCCAGTCCTCGGTGACGATGCGGGCGAGGACGGCGGCGGGCACCACGACCGCCAGGCCCAGTTGGGGCAGGTAGCGGGCGAAGTAGCCGTCGAGGGCGTCGATGCCCCGGGTGGCGAGCGTGGTGAGCTCACCGGTCCGGCGCTCGGTGAGCCCCGCCGGGCCCAGTGCGGTGACGTGCTCCAGCAGCCGTGTGCGCAGCCGGGACTTGACCGCGGCGGAGGCTCGGTGGGCGCACAGCTCGGTGAGCCAGGAGACGGCCGCCCGGCCGGCCGCGACGCCGGCGAGCAGCAGCAGGGGGGTGCGCAGCGCTCCGGCGTCGAGACCGTCCTGGAAACCCCCGACGACGATCTCCGCGAGGAGCATCGCCTGCGCGATGACCAGGCCCGCACCGGCGAGACCGAGCAGGACGGAGACGGCGAGGAACACACGGGTCGCGCGGGCGTACCTCAGGAGCCGGGGGTCGACGGGTTTCACGTGAAACAGCTCCTCAGTGCGCTTCGGCGATGTGCTGGGTGCCGATCCGCCTGCGGAACACCCAGTACGTCCAGGCCTGGTAGAGCACGACCAGCGGGGCCGCGATCGCGGCGCACCAGGTCATGATCTTCAGCGTGTACGGGGTCGAGGAGGCGTTCTCCACCGTCAGGCTCCACGCCGGGTCCAGCGTGGAGGGCATGACGTCCGGGAAGAGCACCAGGAAGAACATCGCCACCACGGCGGTGACGGTGACCCCGGAGAAGGCGAACGCCCAGCCCTCGCGGCCCCTCAGGTTGGCGCCCAGCGCGGCGAACAGCGCGAGCACGGCGACGGCCGCGGCCGCCAGGCTCGCCGCGTTCCCGCCGCTGCCCTGCGTCCAGGCCAGGAAGGCGACCGCGAGCACGGCGGTGACCGCTCCGGCCCGGGTGGCGAAGCGGCGGGCGCGGTCGCGGATGTCACCGAGGGTCTTCAGGGCCGCGAAGACCGCGCCGTGGAAGGTGAAGAGGCTGAGCGTGACGAGTCCGCCGAGCAGGGCGTGGGGGCCGAGCAGGTCCAGGACCCCGCCGGTGTACTCACCGGAGGCGTCGATGTCCACCCCGTGCACGATGTTGGCGAACGCCACGCCCCACAGGAAGGCGGGGAGCAGGGAAGTCCAGAAGATGGCCTGTTCCCAGCCGGTCTGCCAGCGCTCGGTGCTCCGCTTGGCGCGGTACTCGAAGGCCACGACCCGGATGATCAGGCAGAGCAGGATCACCAGCAGCGGCAGGTAGAAGCCCGAGAAGAGGGTGGCGTACCACTCGGGGAAGGCGGCGAAGGTGGCGCCGCCGGCGGTGATCAGCCAGACCTCGTTGCCGTCCCAGACCGGGCCGATGGTGTTGATCAGCACCCGCCGTTCGGGGCGGTCGCGAGCGAGCAGCCGGGTGAGGACGCCGATGCCGAAGTCGAAGCCCTCGAGGAAGAAGTAGCCGGTCCACAGGACGGCGATGATGACGAACCAGACGTCGTGGAGGTGCATGCCGTCTCTCCCTAGTACGAGAAGGCCATCGGACGGTCGGCGTCGCCGCCGATCTTCGTGGGGGGATTGAGGTCGGACTCGGTGAGCTCGGGCGGCCCGGCCTTGGCGTACTTGACCAGGAGCTTGACCTCGACGACGGCGAGGACGGCGTAGAGCGCGGTGAGGACGATCAGCGAGGTCAGCATCTCGGCGGTGGAGACGCCGGGGGAGACCGCGTCCTCGGTGCGCAGCAGCCCGTACACGACCCACGGCTGGCGGCCGTTCTCGGTGAAGATCCAGCCCCAGGAGTTGGCGATCAGCGGGAAGCCCATGGTGAGCAGCCCGATCCGCCAGTACCAGCGGGACAGGGCCGGCGAGAGGGCGTTGTTCCTGGTGAGCATCAGGTGCGGTGGCTCGTCGTCGGCGGTGCGCCGGTCCTCGGCGAGCCAGAACCTGCGGCGGGTGAGCCAGAGTCCCGCCAGGCCGACCGCGAAAGAGGTCATGCCGAAGCCGATCATCCAGCGGAAGCCCCAGTAGGCGACCGGGACGTTGGGCCGGTAGTCGCCGGGACCGTACTTCTCCTGCTCGGCCTTGTTGACGTCGTTGATGCCGGGGACGTACGAGCTGAAGTCGTCGTGGGCGAGGAAGGACAGCAGTCCGGGGACCTCGACGGCCACGGTGTTGTGGCCCTTCTCGACGTCGCCGTACGCGAAGATCGAGAACGGGGCCGGGGACTCGCCGTCCCACAGGGCCTCGGCGGCGGCCATCTTCATCGGTTGCTGCTCGTACATGACCTTGCCCAGCCGGTCGCCGCTGATCGCGGTGAGCAGGCCGGCGACGACGGCGGTGACCAGGGCGAGGCGCAGCGAGGTCCTCATGACGGCGACGTGCTTGCGGCGGGCCAGATGGTAGGCCGAGATGCCGATCATGAAGGCGGCGCCGGTCAGGAAGGCCGCGGTCAGCGTATGGAAGACCACGACGAGGGTGGTGTTCTGGGTGAGCACGGCCCAGAAGTCCGTCAGCTCGGCGCGGCCGGTGACCTTGTTGTAGCGGTAGCCGACCGGGTGCTGCATCCAGGAGTTGGCGGCGAGGATGAAGTACGCGGACGCGATCGTGCCCAGCGAGACCAGCCAGATGCAGGCCAGGTGGATCTTCTGCGGGAGTTTGTCCCAGCCGAAGATCCACAGGCCGATGAAGGTGGACTCGAAGAAGAAGGCGATGAGCGACTCGAAGGCGAGCGGGGCGCCGAACACGTCGCCGACGAAGCGCGAGTAGTCCGACCAGTTCATGCCGAACTGGAACTCCTGGACCAGGCCGGTGGCCACGCCCATGGCGATGTTGATCAGGAAGAGCTTGCCCCAGAACTTGGTCGCCCGCAGGTACTTCTCCTTGCCCGTGCGCACCCAGGCCGTCTGGAGGCCCGCGGTCAGCGCGGCGAGGGAGATCGTGAGGGGGACGAAGAGGTAGTGGTAGACGGTCGTGATGCCGAATTGCCATCGCGCGACGGCCACGGAGTCCAGTGCCAGGTCCACGCCACGCCTCCTATCTTGCCGAGCTTGTGAAAGTGAACGCATTCACAAGCTCAGTATGCCGCACACGTTTTCGCCCCCTCACACCGGGGGGTGGGAGGGGGCGAAAAGGGCGCGCCACGACGCCCGCGGCGCCGCGTGGGGACGGCTACAGCTCCTTGCGGAAGGCCTCGGCCGTACGGAGCAGGACGTCGTTGGCGGCGTCCTCGCCGACCGTGATCCGCACGCCCTCCCCCGCGAACGGACGGACGGTGACGCCGGCCCGCTCACAGGCCGCGGCGAAGTCGCCGGTGCGCTCCCCCAGTCGCAGCCACACGAAGTTGGCGTGGGTCTCCGGCACCGTCCAGCCCTGTGCCGTCAGCCCGTCGAACACCCGGGCCCGCTCGGTCACCAGCGCGTCGACCCGCTCCAGCAGCACCGCCTCCGCGCGCAGCGAGGCCACCGCCGCGTCCTGGGCGAGCTGGCTCACCCCGAAGGGGACGGCCGTCTTGCGCAGCGCCGCCGCGACCGGCTCGTGCGCGATCGCGAACCCCACGCGCAGCCCGGCGAGCCCGTACGCCTTGGAGAAGGTGCGCAGCACCGCCACGTTGGGTCGGTCGCGGTAGACCTCGACGCCGTCCGGGACCTCGGGATCGCGGATGAACTCCTTGTACGCCTCGTCCAGCACGACCAGCACGTCCGAGGGGACGCGGTCCAGGAAGCGCTCCAGCGCGGCCCGGCGGACCACCGTGCCGGTGGGGTTGTTGGGGTTGCAGACGAAGACCAGCCGCGTCCGGTCGGTGATCGCCCCGGCCATCGCGTCCAGGTCGTGGGTCTCGTCCGCGTCCAGCGGCACCGGCACCGAGGCCGCTCCGCTGATCTGCGTGATGATCGGATAGGCCTCGAAGGACCGCCAGGCGTAGATGACCTCGTCACCCGGTCCGGCGGTCGACTGCAGCAGCTGCTGCGCGACCCCGACCGAGCCGGTGCCGGTGGCGATGTGCTCCACCGGCACGCCGAAGCGGTGCGCCAGCTCGCCGTGGAGGGCCGTGCACGCCATGTCCGGGTAGCGGTTGAAGTTCTCCGCGGCGGCGGTGGCCGCCTCCAGGACACCGGGCAGCGGCGCGTAGGGGTTCTCGTTGGAGGACAGCTTGTAAGCGGTCACTCCCTCTTCCACGGCCGGGGGTCTGCCCGGCTTGTACGTGGGGATGCCGTCCAGTTCGCGGCGCAGTTTGGGGCTCATGCCCCACACCATACGAGCGGCCGCCCGGCCGGGGGAGGCCCTGCGGCCCACGGGCGCGCGGCAGGGGCTCGCGACGGACGCAGCAGGCGGTGCGACGCACTGGGCGCCGGTGGCGCGCGCGGTGGCGCGCATCCCTCGAAGGGGTGAGTTGATGGACGTGCACACCGTGGGGGACGGGGCGGGCACGGCCCCGTGACGGACCCGTAACCCGTGGTAGCCACCCGCCGCCACCTGCGCTTTCCCGGCCACGCCCGGCAGCGTGTGCGGGGAAACGTATCTGTCAACGCCTTCTCCGGCACCCCGCGAAAGGACCACCCGACCCCTACTATCACCACGCCATGACAGCAGCAGGGAACCACCAGGCGAGCCGGCCCGTCGGACGCCGGCTGGAGCGGGCCGGCATCAGGGACGTGGCCGCCGCGGCCGGCGTCTCGATCACCACTGTCTCCGACGCGCTCAACGGCAAGGGCCGACTGCCCGACGCCACCCGCCGTCACGTCCGTGAGGTCGCCGACCGGCTGGGGTACCGCCCCTCCGCCGCCGCCCGCACGCTGCGCACCGGGAGGTCGGGGCTGATCGGCCTGACCGTGACGACGTACGGCGAAGAGCCCTTCACCTTCACGGAGTTCGCCTACTTCGCCGAGATGGCCCGGGCCGCCACCTCCGCCGCGCTCGCCCGCGGCTACGCCCTGGTCATCCTGCCCGCCTCCTCGCGGCACGACGTGTGGAGCAACGTCGCGCTGGACGGCACGGTGGTGATCGACCCCTCCGACCACGACCCGATGGTCACCGAGCTGGTGCGGCAGGGCATCCCCGTGGTCAGCGACGGCCGCCCGGCCGGCAGCCTGCCCGTACGGGCCTGGGTCGACAACGACCACGAGGCCGCCGTGCTCGGCATCCTGGAGCACCTCGCCGACGCCGGGGCCCGCAGGATCGGCCTGCTCACCGGGACCAGCACCGACACCTACACCCGCCTGTCCACCACCGCCTACCTGGGCTGGTGCGAGCGGATCGGCCAGGAACCCGTCGTCGAGGCCTACCCCGCCCACGACCCGTGCGCCGGCGCCGTCGCCGCCGACCGCCTGCTCGCCCGGCCCGACCGCCCCGACGCGGTCTACGGCCTCTTCGACCCCAACGGCACCGACCTGCTCGCCGCCGCCCGCCGCTACGGGCTGCGCGTGCCCGACGACCTCCTGCTGGTCTGCTGCAGCGAGAGCATGGTCTACGCGACGACCGAGCCCCCGATCACCACGCTCTCCCTCAAACCGGGCCGGATCGGCACCGCGGTCGTCCAGTTGCTCATCGACGCCATCGAGGGGGTGGACGCGGGCCGCCCGGTGCAGCAGGTCATGCCGACCGACCTGATCGTCCGCACCTCCTCCCAGCGGCGCTCGCCGCGCACCACCGTCAGCCCGCCCCGCGGGCCCGCGGGGGGATAGGAACCGGTGCCTCCGGGCCGAGAACGGTCCGCCCCGTGCGGATTTGTCCGCACCGGATGAAATCGCTATCAGCAGGTGTGTCACGCCACGACATCGTCATTCCTATGATGGGCGGATGGTGGCGCGACGGTGGAGGGGTCGATGACTCAGGGGGCAGGTCAGGGACCCATGCCCGGTACCTCGTACGGCTGGTCCCAGGACCCCGCGGAGGTGGTGGCGCACGGTGCGCCCATGACGCCGTCGGCGCACCCCGCCGATGCCGTCGGGGCCCCACCGGGCTACCCGGCCGGGCACGAACCGACCATGATCGACGAGCGGATGATGCCGCCGGAGTACACACCCACGCAGCACGACCTCCCGGTGGTCACCGCGACCGACCCCCAGGCGCTGGGCCCGCTCTACGTCGTCGGCGACGTCCACGGCTACCTGGACCGGCTGCGCGAGGCCCTGTACGCGACCGGGCTGATCGACTCCGAGGGCCACTGGGCGGCCGGCAACGCCCGCCTGTGGTTCCTCGGCGACTTCACCGACCGCGGCCCCGACGGCATCGGCGTGATCGAGCTCGTCATGCAGCTGTCCGCGGAGGCCGCCGCGGCCGGCGGCTACACCAGGGCCCTCATGGGCAACCACGAACTGCTGCTGCTCGGCGCCCACCGCTTCGGCGACACCCCGGTGAACTCCGCCGCCGGCACCGCCTCCTTCCTCGCCGCCTGGCGCCTCAACGGCGGCCAGACCACCGACATGGAGCGGCTGCAGGACCACCACGTCGCCTGGATGTCCCGGCTGGACGCGGCCGCCCTCACCGACGGCCACCTGCTGCTGCACTCCGACACCACCGCGTACCTGGAGTACGGCGGCACCATCGACGCCATGAACGACGCCGTCACCGGCATCCTGCAGCGCGGCGACGCCGACGAGTGCTGGGAACTGTTCCGCAAGTTCACCCGGCGCTTCGCCTTCCGCGGCGAGTCGGGACCGGAGGCCGCCCGCGAACTGCTCGACACCTACGGCGGCCACCGCGTCGTGCACGGCCACAGCCCGATCCCGTACCTGCTCGGCGAGCCCGGCGGGGAGCTCGGCGCCGAGCAGCCGGACCGGTCCGCCGTCATCGAGGGACCGCACGTATACGCGGACGACCTGGCCGTGGCCATGGACGGCGGAGTGACCATGGACGGCAAACTCCTGGTCGCACAGCTGCCGTTGTAGTCCCCGAAACCCCCATTTTCCGGAAACACTCTGTCACCGCGTCACCTCCGCGCTCTACCATCGGGATATCCGTAGGCAGCTTCTCCTCCGCTTCCGCCCAGCCGGACCGGACCTCAGTCCTTCGTGAACTCCGGGCGGCACCGGAGACGGAGCATCGGGGGATGCACATGAACAGCGCTCCACACCTGCTGACCGAGGACCGCCCGGAGTTCGAGCGCGCCCTCGACACGGCTCTGCACTCGGAGGGCACGCGCGCCGCCCTCGCCGACCCGCGCAGCCGCCTCAACGCCGAACAGTTGCGCACCCTGGCGCTCAACGCGGCCGTGCCCATCTCCGCCTGCGCCGCGCCGGAGTACGAGCAGTTCGTCAAGGTCCGCGAGGCCCTCGCGGAGCAACGCCGCGAGGCACGCACCGCCGCCGTGCCGGGCATCGGCTACGCGGCCGCGGCGGCCCCGGTCGCCGCCGACGGCTCGGGGGCCGGGCTGTTCGCCGTCGTCGCCGTGCTCACGCCGATCCTGGCGGGCACGGCCGCCGTCATCTTCCTCGTGCTCGGGTACGCCCTGCGCTTCGGGCACCCCGAACCGGCGATCGCCCAGCCGCTGCGGCAAGCCGGCTGGCTCTTCGCGGCCGTCGCCGCCTGCGGCGTCGTCATCGGCATGGTCGGACTGCTGCTCACCGCGCTGCGCAACGGCTCGACCGCCCTCCACGACCCTCCCGACGACGAGTCACGGGACGTCGCGCTCGCCCGCGAACTGTGGCGCCGGGCCCTGGTGGAGCGGGGGCTGCAGCCCTTCCTCGACGATGCCCTCGCCAAGGCCGCCGGCGCCGCCCCGACCGCCCCCACCGCGAGCCCCGGCGGCGGCACCTCCCGGATGCCACGCCTCGGCTACTCCCGCCCCGACTTCTCCAGCCCCGGCCCCGAGTCGTCCCCCGAACCCGGGGACCGCTTCACCAGCCCCGACTTCACCAGCCCGGACTTCTCCAGCCCCGACTTCGGCGGCCCGGACCACACCCCGGACTGACCGGACGGACCCGGGGACGTTGTCGTACCCCGGTGCCACAGTGCGGGCATGGACACCGACCGGTTCTGGCAGCTGATCGACTCCGCCCGCGCCACGGCGGCGGTCGGCGGCGAGCCCTTCGACGAGGCGCTGGTACGCCTGCTGACCGAACGGCCGCGCCAGGAGATCCTGGAATACGCGGAACACTTCGACGAACTGCACGACGCCCTGTACCGCTGGGACGTCTGGGCCGCCGCCTATCTCATAGGCGGCGGCTGTTCCGACGACTCCTTCACCGACTTCCGCGCCGGCGTGATCGCCCAGGGCCGCGACTGGTACGAACGCGTGGCCGCCGGGCCGGACAGCCTGGCCGGCCACCCCGGCGCGGTCACGGCCGCGCGGGAAGGAAGCGACGCCCTGTTCCGCGAAGAGGTCAACTACGTGGCCGTCGAGGCCTTCGAGCGCCTCACCGGCGACCCGGAAGCCTTCTGGACCGCCTGGTCCGTGCACCACCCCGCCCATACCCGGAAGCCGTCGGAGCCCGACATGGGCGAGGACTTCGACTTCGACGACGACGCGGAGATGCACCGCCGGCTGCCCCTCCTGGCCGCCCTGCACCTCGGTCCGGACGGCGAATAGGGGTGGTCGGCGTACCGGACCGTCGCGCCCCCCGCCGCCCCGCCTCCGCTCCGACGTCCTACGATGCGTCAGTCCTCCGGCGGATCCGGATCATCGTGCGGCAAGGGGAGTCCATGCGCCTGTCCAGCTACGTCAGGAAGGCCTCCCTGGGCGCGGCGGCGATACCCCTCCTCGCCGGGTGCGCGGGGGAACAGGGCGCGGGCGGGGCCGCGGAGCGAGCCGCGGAGAGGCCCGCCTCCCGGACGGACCTGCCGGTGCGGACCGGCGCACGGGACGTCGTCCACACGGACACCGACGACCGGTCGTACGAGGTCAGGATCACGGTCAAGAGCCTGGTCCGGGGTTCGGAGGAGGACATGCGGGGGGCTCGCGCGGACAAGGGGCTGAAGGGCATGGTCCCCCACTACCTCACCTTCGAGGTCACCAACACCGGCCGGCAGAAGATCCCCGCCGCCTACACGGTGGACAGCGACTTCGCCCTGAACGGCACCGACTGGGCGCGCGGGGAGAAGGTCCGGGTCAGCGGCGGCAGGCCGGGCGGGATCGACCTGCCCTGCGCGGACACCGCGCCGAAGACGCTGGCGCCCGGCGACTCGTACACCACCTGCGTGACCTACGCCCTGCCCGAGGGCGTCGGCGTGCTGTCGCTGACGCACAACGCCGACGGCTACCTCGACGAGGGCGGCGCGGTCGCCGCCTGGCCCGTCGAGGGCGGCATCGAGGCGGCGTCCGCCGGGCTGGCGGAGCCGGGCGAGGTCATCCCCGTCCAGTGGGACGCCCGCGAAGACGGCGTCCTCGAACTGCCCGCCACGCTGGTGTCCGTACGGCGGGGCAGGGCGGCCGACCTGGCGGCGCTGGACCTCGACCTCAACGGGAACGAGCGGCGCGGCGTCCCGTACTACGTGTCGGTCACCTACACCAACACCGGGCCGAAAGACCTCTACCCCGACCAGAACGGCCACGTCCGCCTGCTCACCGAGAGCGGTCGGCAGATTCGGGGCAAAACCTCCTTCGTCCTCGACACGAAGGTCCCCGGCTGTCCGTCCGACTGGGTCGCCCGGATGGTCCCGCCGGGCGACAGCGTGACCGAGTGCAGCATCCACCTGGTGACGGACGACGGCGACAAGCCGTTCGCGGTGGGTTTCGCGGAGGCGGGCCGGCCCGGACTGGTGGCCTGGCGGGCCCCCCTCCGCTGAGGCGGCCGGGTCAGCCGGCCGACCTGCCGCCCGTCTCGGCGACCGGGAGGTAGACGCGGTTGCCCGAGGCGGCGAACTCGCGGGACTTCTCCGCCATGCCGGCCTCGATCTCCTCGGGCGTGCCGCCGTGTTGGCGGCGGATGTCCTGGGAGATCCGCATGGAGCAGAACTTCGGCCCGCACATGGAGCAGAAGTGCGCGGTCTTGGCCGGCTCCGCAGGCAGCGTCTCGTCGTGGAAGGCCCGTGCCGTGTCCGGGTCGAGGGCCAGGTTGAACTGGTCCTCCCAGCGGAACTCGAAGCGGGCGTCGGACAGGGCGTCGTCCCACTCCTGGGCACCGGGGTGGCCCTTGGCGAGGTCGGCGGCGTGGGCGGCGATCTTGTAGGTGATGACGCCGGTCTTGACGTCGTCGCGGTCGGGCAGGCCCAGGTGCTCCTTGGGGGTGACGTAGCAGAGCATGGCCGTGCCCCACCAGGCGATCATCGCGGCGCCGATGCCTGAGGTGATGTGGTCGTAGGCGGGCGCGATGTCGGTGGTGAGCGGGCCGAGGGTGTAGAACGGCGCCTCCTCGCAGATCTCCTGCTGGAGGTCGATGTTCTCCTTGATCTTGTGCATGGGGACGTGCCCCGGCCCCTCGATCATCGTCTGCACGCCGTGCCGCTTGGCGACGGTGTTGAGTTCGCCGAGCGTGCGCAGCTCCGCGAACTGGGCCTCGTCGTTGGCGTCCGCGATGGAGCCGGGACGCAGGCCGTCGCCCAGGGAGTAGGTGACGTCGTAGGCGGCGAGGATCTCGCAGAGCTCCTCGAAGTTCTCGTAGAGGAAGCTCTCCTGGTGGTGCGCCAGACACCAGGCCGCCATGATCGACCCGCCGCGGGAGACGATGCCCGTCTTGCGGCGCGCGGTCAGCGGGACGTACCGCAGCAGCACGCCGGCGTGGACGGTCATGTAGTCGACGCCCTGCTCGGCCTGCTCGATGACGGTGTCCTTGTAGATCTCCCAGGTCAGTTCCTCGGCCTTGCCGTCGACCTTCTCCAGGGCCTGGTAGAGGGGGACGGTGCCGATGGGGACGGGGGAGTTGCGCAGCACCCACTCGCGTGTGGTGTGGATGTTGCGGCCGGTGGAGAGGTCCATGACCGTGTCGGCGCCCCAGCGGGTGGCCCAGGTCATCTTGTCCACCTCCTCCTCGATGGAGGAGGTGACGGCCGAGTTGCCGATGTTGGCGTTGACCTTCACCAGGAACCGCTTGCCGATGACCATCGGCTCGATCTCCGGGTGGTTGACGTTCGCCGGCAGGACGGCGCGTCCCGCCGCGATCTCCTCGCGGACGGCCTCGGGGGAGACGCCCTCGCGGAGCGCGACGTACTCCATCTCCGGGGTGACCTCGCCCCGCCGCGCGTACGCCAGCTGGGTCACCGGCTGTCCCGGCCGGCCGCGCCGGGGGAGGCGGGGACGGCCGGGGAAGACGGCGTCCAGGTTGCGCAGGCCGCCGCGCGGTGAGGTGTGCTTGAGGCCGTCGTCCTCGGGGCGGACGGGGCGGCCGGGGTACTCCTCGGTGTCGCCGCGGGCGACGATCCAGTTCTCCCGCAGCGGCGGGAGGCCGCGGCGGACGTCGGTGGTGACGTTCGGGTCGGTGTACGGGCCGGAGGTGTCGTACAGCGTCACGTCCGTGCCGTTGGTCAGGTGCACCCGGCGGACGGGGACCGCGATGTCCGGGCGGGACCCGGTCACGTACCCCTTGTGCCAGCCGATTTCGCGCGCGCGTGCATCCTGCATGGTCATGAGACCCACTCCCTACGCCGGCATTACCCGGTAACAGGTTCAGCGGTCGGCGCAGCTGGTGGCCCCTCGGCCGGTCAGCGCCCTCTCAGCCCGGTGCTCCGAGCTCCCGCGTTTGCAAAGGTGCCTCAACGCTAGCGGGTCCTCGCTGACGCACACCAGGGGGTGTTGCGATGATCGGGCGGTGGACTCCACTCACCCGCACGCGCACGGCCATGGTCACGGACACGGTCACGGCCCGGTGCCGCCGGTCTCCCGGCACCTGCGCAAGGTCATCGCCGCCGTCCTCGTCCCCTTCGTCGCGGCCGTGGTGGCCGGCCTGGTGGTGCTGTGGCCGGGCGGTGTGCCGGAGCACGACCGCACCGGCGTCGGCTTCGACCAGCAGACGCAGTCCGGACGGGTGGTGAAGGTCGAGGACGTCAAGTGCTCGGAGGTCAACGCCGAACCGGGCGCCGGCGCCGCTCCCTCCCCCGGGCCGTCGGCGGCGCCGTCCGGTCCGGCGATCTGCCAGCGCGCGACCATCGAGGTCACCTCGGGCAAGGACGCGGGCCGCACCTTCACCGAGATCGTGCAGCCGACCCAGACCCGGCACTACACCAAGGGCCAGAAGGTGCTGCTGGCGTACGCGCCCCAGGCGCCGCGCGAACTGCAGTACTCGGTGACCGACCTCGACCGGGCGTTCCCCCTGTGGCTGCTGGCCGGGATCTTCGCCGCGGTGGTGGTCGTGGTCGGGCGGCTGCGCGGGATCCTGGCGCTGGCCGCGCTGGTCATCAGCTTCGCCGTGCTGACGCTGTTCATCCTCCCGGCGATCCTGCACGGCAGCAATCCGCTCCTGGTGGCGGTGATCGGCGGCAGCGCCATCATGCTGATCGCGCTCTACATGTGCCACGGTCTGAACGCCCGTACCTCGGTGGCGGTCCTGGGCACCTTGTGCTCGCTGCTGCTGATCGGCGTCCTGGGCTCGGTCTTCATCGACTGGGCGCTGCTCAGCGGCAACACCTCGGACGAGACCGGGCTGATCCACTCCCTCTACCCGGACATCGAGATCCGCGGTCTGCTGCTGGCGGGCATCATCATCGGTTCGCTCGGCGTCCTGGACGACGTGACGGTCACCCAGACCTCGGCCGTGTGGGAGTTGCGGGAGGCGAACCCGTCGGCCGGCCCGCGGCAGTTGTACTCGGCGGCGATGCGCATCGGCCGGGACCACATCGCCTCGGTCGTCAACACCCTGGTGCTGGCGTACGCGGGTGCGGCGCTGCCGCTGCTGCTGCTCTTCTCCATCGCGGAGCGCGGGGTGCTGGCGGTGGCGGGCAGCGAGCTGGTCGCCGAGGAGATCGTGCGCACCCTGGTGGGCAGCATCGGCCTGGTGGTGGCGGTGCCGTTGACGACGGCGCTGGCCGCGCTGGTGGTGTCGGCGGACCGCGGCAGCGGCGACACTGTTCCCACGGGCACCGGTCGCGGGCACCGGCGCCGCGCCAAGTGAGCCGGGAGGGGCGGGGGACGTGGTCGGACTGCAGGGCAGGGTGACCGGGACGGTCGGGCCGGGGCTGGTCGGCGAGGTGATCGTGCACGTGCGGGGCGGTGCGGAGGCGTTCCTGGCGTACCCGGCGACCGCCGGGGAGCGCATCGAGAAGGGCACGGTCGTGGTGGTGGTCGAGCACCTGCCGCCGCGGACCGTGTACGTGGCGCCCGCGTACGGCTGAGCGGATCGCTCCGCTCCGCGTCAAGAAAGCAACAAGGATCCGCCAGGACCTACCGGACCGTCACCCACAGGCGCACACTCCCGTACGCGGCCCCGATCGGGGCCATTCGTAAGGGGGCGTATGCCGATGCTCATCGGCGTTGCGGCGGGCGGGGCGCTCGTCGCGGTCATCATCCTGATCGGCCTGTTCCGGCTCATGTGGCGGGTCGCCGAGCCCAACGAGGCACTGGTCATCTCCGGTTCCAAGCACCGTACGGACGGTGTGGGGGAGGGCATGGGGTTCCGCATCGTCACGGGACGGGGGACCCTGGTCCTGCCCGGCGTGCAGGCGGTGCGCAGGCTCTCGCTCGACCTCAACGAGGCCGAGCTGAACGTGGACTGCGTCACCCAGCAGGGCATCCCGCTGAAGGTGCACGGCGTGGTCATCTTCAAGGTCGGCGACGACATGGTCTCCATCGCCAACGCGGCACGGCGGTTCCTGGACCAGCAGAAGTTCATGCCCGAGCGGGTGCACAACGTCTTCGCCGGTCATCTGCGCTCCATCGTGGGCGGGCTGACGGTGGAGCAGATGATCCGGGACCGGGAGCGGCTCACCGCCGAGACCCGGGCCGCCTCGGGCTCGGAGATGGAGAAGCTCGGTCTGATCATCGACTCGCTGCAGATCCACGAGATCGTCGACCCGACCGGTTACATCAACAACCTGGCCGCTCCGCACGCCGCGGCCGTCCAGCGTGACGCGCGCATCGCGCAGGCGGAGGCGGACCGGCTGGCCACCGAGGCCGAGCAGCAGGCCGCGGCCCGCATGGCGGAGGCGACCCGGGACAGCCAGATCCTGCAGGCCGGCTACATGGCCGAGCGGGACAAGGCCACCGCGTCCTCCCGGCAGGCGGGCCCGCTCGCGGAGGCGGCGGCCCGGCAGGAGGTCGTCGTCCAGGAGACCCGGGTCGCCGAACTGGAGGCGCAGCGGCGCGAGCAGCAGCTGCAGGCGGACGTCCGCAAGCCGGCGGACGCCTCCGCGTACGAGAAGCGGACGCTGGCCGAGGCCGAGCGCGACGCGCGCATCTCGGCGGCCGAGGCGAAGGCCCGCGAGACGGAACTGGCCGCCATCGCCGAGGCGAACCGCGTCAAAACGGCCGCGGCGGCGCAGGCGGAGCAGACCAGGATCGGCGGTGAGGCGGCCGCCGCGGCCACCCGGGCCACAGGTGAGGCCGAGGCCGCCGCGACCCAGGCGCGGGGTCTGGCGGAAGCCGAGGCCGCGAAGGCCAAGGGCCTGGCCGAGGCCGAGTCGATCAAGGCGCGGGCCGCGGCCCTGGCGGAGAACCAGGAGGCGGTCGTCGCCCAGCAGCTGGCCGAGAACTGGCCGGAGATCGTCCGGGCGGGTGCCGAGGCCTTCGGCAACGTGGACCACATGGTGCTGCTGAACGGCGCCGACGGGATGTCGGAGATGTTCGCCAAGGCACTGACCATGGGTGGTACGGGCCTGGGCCTGGCCCGTCAGCTGCTCGCCCAGATGAACGGCGCGACCGGCACCGGCGGCGACGCCCCACCGAACGGTGCGGCGCCGCGGGGCCCGGAGCGCGTGCGGCTCCAGGACTGAGCGGCGCACCTCCCGTGGGGCCCGGTGACCGGGCCCCACGGGGTCACCACTTGTCGCGGGAGTCGGACGAGGACGAGGTGAACTTCTTGACCACGTACACCAGACCGCCGACCAGTGCCACGAAGACCAGCACCTTGAACAGCAGCCAGAACAGGAACCCGATCGCGCTGGCGATCATGCCGCCGAAGACCACGATCGCGATCACGGGCACCGCGACCCACTTGACCCACCAGGGCAGGCCCTCGAAGAGCTTCACCGTTTCCTCCTCCTTGTCGTCCTTCCGCTCCCAGGCTAGGGCCGCGGCGGCCCCCTGCGGAGGCCTCGCGGTCCCCATCCGTCCCTGACCCTCCCCCTACGGGAACCCGGGGGCGGAGGCCCTCACGCCTCGGGGGGCGAGAAAACCACCATGACGTTCAGGTCCTCGGTGACGTGGTGGAAGCGGTGCGGAGTCCCGGCCGGGACGTAGACCACGCTGCCGCGCGCGACGTGCGTCGTCTCCTCCCCCACGGTGATCAGCGCCCGGCCGCTCACGACCAGGTAGATCTCGTCCTGCGCGTGCGGTTTCTGCGGGTCGAGCTCCCCGGCCCGCAGGGCGTAGAGCCCGGCGGACATGTTCCGCTCGCGCAGGAAGCCGAGGTACGCGCCCTCGTTGGCGGCCCGCTCGGCCTCCAGGTCGTCCAGCCGGAACACCTTCACTTACCCGCTCCCTCTCGCCCCTGTGCCTGTGGGATCACTTCTGCGACGATCTCAGCCATGATGAACTTCGTCGTCAAGACGCTCGCGAACGCCGGCGCCCTGCTGGTGGCCATCTGGCTCGTGGGCAACATCACGCTCACCGGTGACGACACCGCGCACAAGGCCCTCACCCTCATCCTCGTCGCCCTGGTCTTCGGCGTGGTGAACTGGCTGGTGAAGCCGCTGGTGAAACTGCTCTCGCTGCCCCTGCTCGTGCTCACCCTCGGGTTGTTCACGCTGATCGTCAACGCCCTGATGCTGCTGCTCACCTCCTGGATCTCCGGCAAGCTCGACCTGGACTTCCACGTCGAGGGCTTCTGGGCGGCGTTCCTCGGCGGTCTGATCATCAGCATCGTCTCCTGGGCCCTGAACATGGTCCTGCCGGACGAGGACTGACCCCGGGGCTGCATCATGGAGCCCATGAGCGCTCCGTCCTCCCGCACCCCGCTGCGGGTGTGCTTCGTGTGCACCGGCAACATCTGCCGTTCGCCGATGGCCGAGTCCGTCTTCCGCGCCCGTGTCGAGGAGGCCGGACTCGGCGCCCTGGTCGTCGTGGACAGCGCGGGGACCGGCTCCTGGCACGAGGGCGACGGCGCCGACCACCGCACCGTGGCCGTGCTCCGCGCGGCCGGGTACGGGCACGAGCACATCGCGCGCCAGTTCCAGCCCGAGTGGTTCGCCGGGCTCGACCTGGTGATCGCCCTCGACTCCGGCCACCTGCGGGACCTGCGCCGGCTGGCGCCGACCGCGGAGGACGCCGCCAAGGTGCGGCTGCTGCGCTCCTACGACCCCGGCGCGGACGGCCGCGACCTGGACGTGCCCGACCCCTACTACGGGGACATCGGCGGCTTCGAGGAGTGCCTGGGGATGTGCGAGGCCGCCGCCGACGGCCTGCTGGAGGCCGTACGCGACGCCCTCGGCGAGCCCGCACCCACGCCGTGACCCGTCCGGCCGGACTCGCGGACCGGGTCGCCGCCCTGCTGGGCGAGCCGGTGACCGAGCTCGGCCCGGTGGGCGGCGGCTCGATCTGCCGGGCGGTACGGCTGCGGCGCCGCTCGGGCGGCACGGTCTTCGCCAAGTCCCTCGCAGACGCGCCGCCGGGCTTCTTCGCCGCCGAGGCCGCGGGCCTGCGGCTGCTGGGCGGGACCGGCACGGTCGCCGTACCGGAGGTGCTCGCCGCCGACGAGCGCACGCTCGTCCTGGAGTGGGTCGAGCCCGGCCCGGCCACCCCTGCCGCCGCCGAGCGCCTGGGCCGTGAACTCGCCGCCCTCCACCGGGTCCCCGCCCCGGGGTACGGGACGGCACACCCCGCCTACATCGGTTCGCTCCCCCTGCCGTCGCCCGGCTCCGGGCAGGCGTCCGGCTCCCCCGGGGACTGGCCCTCCTTCCACGCCGGCCGGCGGCTGCTGCCCTTCCTGCGGCAGGCCGCCGACGACGGCGCCGTGACACCGGCCGACGTCCGCGCGGTCGAGCGGGTCTGCGAGCTGCTGCCGCGGATCGGCGGCCCCCCGCAGCCGCCCGCGGTGATCCACGGCGACCTGTGGTCCGGCAACGTCCTGTACGCCGCCGACGGCCGCGCCCGCGTCGTCGACCCGGCGGCGCAGGGCGGGCACCCCGAGGCCGACCTGGCGATGCTGGAGCTGTTCGGCTGCCCGCACCTGGAGCGGGTGCTCGCCGCGTACGAGGAGGTCCGGCCGCTGCCGGGCCGCCGGGAACGGGTGCCGCTGCACCAGTTGCACCCCCTGCTGGTGCACGCCGTCCTGTTCGGGGCGGGCTACGGGGCCGCCGCGGGCCGGGCCGCCCGTGAGGCCCTCGCGTCCGCCTAGCGGACGGCCGTGTTCGTTGGCCCGTACACCGGTATCTTCCGCCTGTACGTTCGCGAAGACGGGGAGAGCGAGGAGAGGGCGATGACGGAGTACGAGAGCAGACCCGGGGACAGCACCCGCAGTGTGCACGCGGGCCGCCCGCCGGCCCGGCCCCACGAGCCGGCGCTGCCCGGCCCGGTGTTCGCCGCGCACTTCCACCTGCCGGGCGACGTCACCGGCCCGTACACCTACGGCCGTGACGAGAACCCCACCTGGACCCGGCTGGAGGAGGCGATCTCCGCCCTGGAGTCCCCGGACGTCCCCGCGCAGACGCTGGCCTTCGCCTCGGGCATGGGCGCCATCTCCTCCGTGCTCTTCTCCCAGGTGCGTTCCGGCGACACGGTGGTGCTGCCCTCCGACTGCTACCAGGCGACGCGCACCCTCCAGGGCCGCCTGGAGGACTACGGGGTCTCGGTCCGCCTGGCGCCCACCGCGGGCGACGCCCAGCTGAAGGTGCTGGAGGGCGCCCGGCTGCTGTGGATCGAGACGCCCTCCAACCCGGGCCTCGACGTGTGCGACATCCGCCGGCTGGCCGACGCCGCGCACGCCGCGGGCGCGCTCGTGGCGGTCGACAACACCCTCGCCACCCCGCTCGGCCAGCGTCCGCTCGACCTGGGCGCGGACTTCTCGGTGGCGAGCGGCACCAAGGCGCTGTCCGGCCACGGCGACCTGCTGCTGGGCTACGTGACCACCCGTCGGCCCGAGCTCGCCGCCGGGGTGCGGATGTGGCGCAAGACGGTCGGCGCGATCCCCGGTCCCATGGAGGCCTGGCTGGCCCACCGTTCGCTGTCCACGCTCGCGCTGCGGGTGGACAAGCAGGCCGCCAACGCCCTGGAGCTCGCCGCCGCGCTGCGCCGGCGCCCCGAGGTGACCGATGTCCGTCACCCGGGTCTGGTGGACGACCCGGCGCACGCCGTCGCGACCGCGCAGATGACCCGGTTCGGCAGCGTCGTGTCCTTCACGCTGCCCGACAAGGAGCACGCCGAGCGCTTCCTGTCCGAGCTGCTGCTGACGACCGAGGCCACCAGCTTCGGGAGCGTGACCAGCACCGCGGAACGCAGGGCGCGCTGGGGCGGCGACGCGGTCCCCGAGGGCTTCGTCCGCTTCTCGGTGGGGGTGGAGGACGCGGCCGACATCCTGCGGGATGTGACGCAGGCCCTGGACGCCGCCGCGCGCTGACCCCGTTCGTTCATCTCAAACAGATATATCTACGTAGAGGGACCTACGCAGAATGGGTGGCCCGAGCCTCCCCCCTCGTGGCTCGGACCACCCTGGCTTTACGCGCGGAGATCCGCTCGAACAAGGCTAGTTGACTCTGCGTCAGTGTCCAATCACAGTTGCGATACAGACCTATCGATATATTTATATGTTGGGGTCGTACCGGTGGCTGGGAGGGAGCGGTTCCATGGATCTGGCTCTGCTGCGCACGTTCGTCACCGTGCACCGGGCCGGCTCCTTCACCAGGGCCGCCCAGCTGCTGGGACTGTCGCAGCCCGCGGTCACCAGTCAGATCCGCAGCCTGGAGCGGCAGGTGGGCCGCCCCCTGTTCCTGCGCCTGCCGCGCGGCGTCGCCCCGACCCCCGTCGGGGACGACCTGGCCCACCGGGTGGCCCCGCACCTCGACGCCCTCCTGGAGATAACCGAGGCGGACCTCGACGAGGAGTCCGGCAACCGCACCCTGCACCTCGCCGGGCCGCCCACCTTCACCTCCCTGCGCGCCCTCCCCGCCCTCGCCCCGCTGGTCGCCGAGGGCCTGCAGCTGCGGATCGCACTGGCCGGCGAGGACGAGGCCCTGGCCGGCCTCGCCGCGGGCCACCACGACCTGTCCATCGGCACCCTCCGGCCGCGCGACCGGCTGCTGACCGCCAGCGCCCTGTGGGACGAGGAGCAGATACTCGTGGCCGCGCCCGTCTGGCAGGAGCGGATCGGCGGCCCGCTCGCGGTGCGAACCCACGGGGCACAGGTCCTCGACGACATCCCCGTGATCTCCTACGACGAGGGCATGCCGTTGATCGACCACTACTGGTCGGCGGTCTTCGACACCACCCCTGCCATCGTCCCCGCCGTGGTCGTGCCCGACCTGAGGGCGGTCCTGGAGTGCGTGGTCGCCGGGGTCGGCATGGCCGTCCTGCCGCGCTACCTGTGCTGCGAGGCCATCACGGCGGGCGCCGCCAAGGCGCTCCTGGAGCCGCCGGTGCCACCCCTGCGCACGTACTTCGTCTCGGTGCGCGCCGGGACGCTCGCGCTGCCGCACATCGCGCGGGTGCACGAGCAGCTGATGCGCTCCTCCGCGGCCTGGTGACCGCGCGCCCGGCGTACGGCAGGTGACCTCCGCGAGAACGCGGCGTTCCGATTCGCCGTCCCGGAGGCGTTTGCCGCCTCCCGCGCCGCGGCAGATCTCAGGCATGCCCCCGGACATCGAAGCACCTGCCACACCCGGTGCACCGACCGCCCCGGCCACCCGGCCGGTGGTCAAGCGCACCGCCCGTGCCATCCTGCTCGACGGCGACTCCCTCGTGCTCATCAAGCGCACCAAGCCCGGGCTCCACCCGTACTGGGTCACCCCCGGCGGCGGGGTCGAAGGCGAGGACGCCACCATCGTCGAGGCGCTCCACAGAGAGCTGGACGAGGAACTCGGCGCCAAGGTCACCGATGTCGTCCCGGCCTTCGTCGACACCGTCGAGCACATCGGCGAGGACGGCTCGCACGGCGTGAAGGTGCAGCACTTCTTCGTGTGCCGGCTGGCCTCCATGGACCCCTCGCGGCGGCACGGCCCCGAGGTGGACGAGCCCTCGGGGACGTACGACGTGGTCCGCGTGCCCTTCAGCCGGGTCGGGCTCGCCTCCGTGGAGATCGTCCCGCTGACCCTGCGGCACTACCTGGACGGCAACATCGAAGGGGTGCTGGGACTGCTCTCGGCCGACCTCGGCTGACCTCGGGGCGGCCCGGCCGGCAGCGGGCCGAGCGGGGCGGCCTCAGACGCCGAACCAGCCCGGGCCCGCGCCGCCGGGCCGCGCGGCGGCGGAGCGCGCGGCGTCTGCGGCCGCCCGGAAGTGGTCGCCGCCCTTGCGCCGCACGTCGTCGGTGCCCCAGGCCCGGCCGCCCTGCAGGGGCACCTTCGCCATCCGCGGGATGTGCTTCGAGCAGTGGACGTACGCCTCCACGACGCTCACCCGTACCCACAGCTGAGGCCTGCGGCCGGGCACCGGGTCCACCGGGAGCCAGGGGTGCAGGGCGCGCATCGCGCCGTCCGGGACCACCCGCGCGCGGCCGTTGACGTGCAGTCCGATCCGGTCCCGGGTGAAGTCGAGCATCAGGATGCCCACGTGCGGGTTCTCGCGCAGGTTGCCCAGCGAGGCCATCACGCCGTTCCCCCGGTACTCGGGGTAGACCAGGGTCCGCTCGTCCAGCACGGTCAGGAAGCCGGGCGGACCTGCCCTGAAGGTGCTGTCGCACTCCCCCCGGGCGTCCGCCGTGGACAGGAAGAACATCTCCTGCCGCTCGGTGAACTCCCGCATCAGCGGGTTGAGGTGGTCCAGCACCTGTTCGGTGTAGAAGCGGTCCGCGCGGTCGGCCGTGCCCATCTCCTCCTGGACGCGGTGCTCTCCCGCACTTCCGGGACGTTCCTGCGGCAACGTTTCTCCTCGTGGGGGGGGTGGTGGGGCCCGGGGGCGCGGGCGGAGCGGATTCAGTCGCCGGCCGCGACCAGTTCCTCGATCAGGTCGTGCCGGATGCGCTGGGAGGGCATGCCGCTGCGCACGAGGGTGTCGACGCCGCTGCGGATCATCCCGGGCGGCCCGCTGAGGTACGCGTCGTACTCGGGCCAGGGGCCGTACTGCCGCACGATCTCGGGGAGCGGGCCGTGCAGCCCCACTTCGCCGCGGCCGTGGGAGACCACGGGGCGCACCGAGAGCCAGGGGTGGCGCCGGGCGAGCCCCACCAAGGTGTCCAGGTCGTACAGGTCGTGGTCGCTGCGGGCGCCGTAGAAGACGTCCATGGCACGGCGGCGGCCGTGCTCGGCGACGTCCTCGACCAGGGCCTTGATGGGGGCGATGCCGGTGCCGCCGCCCAGGCAGAGCAGTCCGTTGTCGGTGCTGTGGTCCACGACCATGGAGCCGCCCGGAGGACCGAGCCGCAGCACGTCGCCGGGCCGGGCCCGGTGGACCAGCGCCCCGCTGACCCAGCCGGCCGGCACGGCCTTCACGTGGAAGACCAGCAGGCCGTCCGGGCGGGGGGCGCTGGCGAAGGAGTAGTGCCGCCAGACCCGCGGCCACCAGGGCGTCTCCAGGGTCGTGTACTGGCCCGCGAGGAAGGGGTAGGGCTGGTCGGGGCGGACGCTGAGCACCGCGATGTCGGAGGTGCGCGGTTCGTGGCTGACGATCTCCGCCTGCCACCAGGGCGGCGCGTGCTTCTCGTCGGCCGCCGCCGCGTCGATCATGATCTGGGAGATCGCCGTGTAGGCGCGCACCCAGGCCGCCTCGACCTCGTCGTTCCAGACCGCCGAGGCGTACCGGGTCAGCGCCCCGATCAGGCATTCCCCCACGGCCGGATAGTGCTCGGGCCGGGTGCCGTATTTCCGGTGGCCGCGGCCCAGGTGGGACAGGTATTCGGTGAGTATCTCGGCGTCGTCCATGTGTTCCGCGGCGGTGAGGAGCGCTTTCAACAATCGGTCGCGCTGCGCGTCCATCGCGGCCGGAAAGAGTTCGCGCAACTCCGGATGCCGTATGAACAAAAGTGCATAGAAATACGACGTCGTCTTGTCGGCTACGGGCGCGACCTCCTCCATCGTCCGCCGGATGAGCAGTGCGTCCGCGCTCGGTTGCCGCGACCGCGGCCGGGCCTCGGCCCGGGGCGGGGGCTGCCGGTCCGGCGGCTCCGGGTGGTGCCGCGGCCCCGGCGCGTCCTGCGGGGGGCCGGGCCGGGGCAGCGCCGGGCCGGGGCCGGTGTTCCGCCCGGCTCCCGTGCCCACCGGCCTTATGGGCCGTACCGGGCGGCTCGGCTCGCCGCCGCCCCCGCCCTCGTGGTGGGGTCTCGGCCCGTCAGGGGGTGTGTGCGGCGTGAACCATCCGGAGGACCCAGCCCCGGCTCCCTTTCCCGGTTCGGCCGCGTTCGTGGTCAGAGCGTCCATGGTCAGCTTCGCCTCGAGCTTCTCCCGGTCGGTGTCCGTACATCGGCCACACATCCTGCGCGGAAAGCCTGCCAGGACTTCACGCCGCCCGGACAAATAGCCGGAAGTACGGGAAACGCGGTTACCGATCCCGTTAAGCTCAGCCGAATGTGAAGCCCCGCTGCCGCGGAACCCTGACGACCCTACCCCGAGTCACTGCTTTCACAACCGTCACTCAATTCCCGTGACGATCACCACAGTTCCACCGTCACGTATTCAGCCCACGACCAGCGCATACGCTTCACGCAAATCACGCCCGGTGTACGCATGGCTGGCCAGCCCGCTCACGTGGTGGTCCCCGTTGACCGCGACCGACACCGGCACCGCCGCGAAGAGCGCCGTGTCCGACAACGAGTCCCCGTAGGCCACGCACTCCGCGCGGCTGACCCCGTAGCGGGCGCACAGCTCGTCCGCCGCCGTCACCTTCGTCTCCGGCAGCAGGATCCCCGCCACGTCCAGTCCCGCCGCCGGGCCGAACGGGAACTCCGGGAAGACCGACGCCCGCACCTCGTGCGCCCCCCACTCCAGCAGCCGGCGCACGAAGAAGTCCGGGGAGAGCGACACCACCGCGCAGTGCTCCCCGCGGGCGGCGATGTCCGCCCACACCTCCCGTATCCCGGCCAGCCACGGGGCGCCCTCGAACGCCGTCGCCACCTGCGCCGGGGTGAGCGCCCGCCACAGCTCGTACGCCCGCTCCGCGTAGCCCGGCGAATCCAGCAGACCCCGCCCGAGCGCGTGCTCCAGCTCGCGGAACTCCGCCACCAGCCCCAGCTCCCGGGCGAGTTCCATGCTCGCCGAGGAGCCGTGCATCAGCGTCCCGTCCATGTCGAAGATGTGCAGCCGTCCCACGCGGTCCCTCCCTCGTCACCCGCCGCCCGGCCGGTCCCCGGCGGCGTCCCTCCGAACAGCCGGGCGGCGTCCTCCGCCGCCCCGCGGACCGCGGGCCTGCGGTCCGCCGCCCGCCAGGCCAGCGCGACCGTGCAGCGCACGTCCCCGGCCAGCGGCACGATCACCACGTTCGACCGCGCGTAGTGCTCGTCGGTCGCCGTGCTCGCCAGTGCGCAACCCCGCCCCGCCGCCACGAGTTCGAGCGTCTCCTCCAGCGACCCCGACGGCACCGTCCCGGCCACGTGGACCACGCCCACGGCCGACGGATGGCGGAAGCCGGCGTAGGCCGCGTCCCCGGTCCGCGGCACCACCCAGGTCCTGCCGCCCAGTTCGGCGGGCGCTACCTCGCTCCTGCGGGCCAGCGGGTCCGTCGCGGGCAGCGCCACGCAGCGCCGGTCGCTGGAGACGGTCACCATCCCCAGTCCCGGTGCGTCCAACGGGGGCCACACGATGGCCAGGTCGGAGTGCCCGTCCAGCAGCCCGCAGGAGGGGTCGTCGAAGTCGTAGCGCCGCAGCCGCACGTCGCCCGGGGCGCGGGCCTGGACCAGGTCCAGCAGCTCCCGGGTGCGGCCGACCGCCGCCTCCCCCAGGAAGCCCACGGTGAACGGCCGGGACGCCCCGTCCAGCAGCCCCTCGAGTTCGTCCGCGGCGTCGACCGCCGCCACCGCGTGGGCCAGGATCCGCCGTCCCAGGTCGGTCAGTTCGGCCCGTTCGCGGTTCCGCACCAGCAGCGGCCGCCCCGCGGCGGCCTCCAGCCGGCGCACCGACTCGCTCACCGTGGGCTGCCGTACGTCGAGTTGCCGCGCGGCCGCCGAGAACGAGCCCGTACGCGCCACCGCCACGAACGCCCGCAGGCCGGGCAAGGTCAGCGTCACCCCCGGAGGATAGCCAGGCTCCGGCCGATGCCCATAGGGGAAAACTATGGGTGCCGCACGCCGCCGCCACGGCACGCTGCCCGCATGACATCCCCCACGGCCCCCGTGCGCCGCCTCACCCCCGCCGACCTCCCCGCCTGCAGCGCGCTGGCCGTCAGCCGCGACTGGGGCGCCGAGGAGCACAAGTGGCGCTTCCTGCTCACCCACGGCACCGGTTACGGCATCGACGCCCCCGACGGCGACGGCCTGGCCGCCACCACCGTCCTGACGCGCTACGCGGGCGGCCTGGCTGCGGTCAGCATGGTCCTGGTCGCGGCCCGGTACGAGGGGCAGGGCCTCGGGCGGCGCATCATGACCCACGTCCTGGCCGAGGCGGGCGACGACACCGTCACCCTGCACGCCACCGACCGCGGCCGCCCCCTCTACGAGAAGCTCGGCTTCCGGGCGGTCGGCACCGTCGTCACGCACCGCGGCCGCTTCGCCCCGTCGGTACCCGCCGGGGCCGACGGTCCCGCCGCCGCGCGGCCGCGGCCCTTCACCGATGCCGACCTGCCGGCCCTGCTCGTCCTCGACGCCGAGGTGTTCGGCGCGGACCGCTCACCGCTCCTGCGCGACCTGCCGCGGTTCGCCGAACGCCTCCTGGTCACCGAGGAGGACGGTGTCCTGACCGGTTACGCCTCGGCCTGGCTCAACGCGGACACCCTGGTCGTGGGGCCCGTCGTGGCCGGGAGCGCGGCCGGGGCCAAGGGGCTGATCGACGCGATCACCCGCGACGCGGGCACACCCGTCCGCCTCGACCTGCGCACCGGCACCCCCGGCGGTCTCGACGGCTGGGCCGCGGAACACGGCGTGACCCCCGTCTTCCCCAACACCCTCATGGTGCTCGGTGACCGTGACCTGCCCGGCGACGAACACCGCCGCCACACACCGCTGATGGTGGCCCTGGGCTGAACCGCCGTCCTGCCGCGCGAAGGTCGCACGGCGGATCGCCGCCCCCGGGTGGCTCAGGTCTGGGCCATGTCCACGAAGCGCGAGTAGTGGCCCTGGAAGGCCACGGTGATGGTGGCCGTGGGGCCGTTGCGGTGCTTGGCGACGATCAGGTCGGCCTCGCCCGCGCGCGGGGACTCCTTCTCGTAGGCGTCCTCGCGGTGCAGCAGGATCACCATGTCCGCGTCCTGCTCGATGGAGCCAGATTCACGCAGGTCGCTGACCATGGGCTTCTTGTCCGTGCGCTGTTCGGGGCCACGGTTCAGCTGGGAGAGCGCGATGACCGGCACCTCGAGCTCCTTGGCCAGGAGCTTGAGGTTACGGGACATGTCGGAGACCTCCTGCTGACGGCTCTCGGGCCGGCGCGAACCGCCCGCCTGCATCAGCTGGAGGTAGTCGATGACGACCAGGCGGAGGTCGTTGCGCTGCTTGAGCCGGCGGCACTTGGCCCGGATCTCCATCATCGACAGGTTCGGCGAGTCGTCGATGTAGAGGGGCGCCGCGGAGACGTCGGGCATGCGGCGGGCCAGCCGCGTCCAGTCGTCGTCGGTCATGTTGCCGGAGCGCATGTGGTGCAGGGCGACCCGGGCCTCGGCGGACAGCAGGCGCATCGCGATCTCGTTGCGGCCCATTTCGAGGGAGAAGAAGACGCTGGGCATGCCGTTGGTGACCGAGCAGGCACGGGCGAAGTCCAGCGCGAGCGTGGACTTGCCCATCGCGGGACGGGCGGCGATGACGATCATCTGGCCCGGGTGCAGGCCGTTGGTGAGGGAGTCCAGGTCGGCGAAGCCGGTGGGCACCCCGGACATCTGGCCGCTGCGCGAGCCGATGGCCTCGATCTCGTCGAGGGCGCCCTCCATGATCTCGGAGAGCGGGAGGTAGTCCTCGCTGGTGCGCTGCTCGGTGACGGCGTAGATCTCGGCCTGCGCGGAGTTGACGATCTCGTCGACGTCGCCGTCGGCGGCGTACCCCATCTGCGTGATGCGCGTGCCCGCCTCGACGAGCCGGCGCAGGACCGCGCGCTCGTGCACGATCTCCGCGTAGTACTCGGCGTTGGCGGCGGTGGGCACCGCGTTGACGAGGCTGTGCAGGTAGGGGGCCCCGCCCACGCGCACGAGCTCACCGCGCTTGGTCAGCTCGGCGGCGACGGTGATGGGGTCGGCGGGCTCACCGCGGGCGTAGAGGTCGAGGATCGCGGCGTAGATGGTCTCGTGGGCGGGCCGGTAGAAGTCGGCGCCCTTCAGCACCTCGACGACGTCGGCGATGGCGTCCTTGGACAGCAGCATGCCGCCGAGCACCGACATCTCGGCGTCCAGGTCCTGCGGGGGTACGCGTTCAAAGCCCGCCGCTCCGCGGTCGTCGTCACGGTCGCGGTCCCGCTCGTCCCTCCGGCGGAAGCGGGAGACGGGCAGGCGGTCGCCGGGACCGTCCGGCGGGAACGGCGGCTCGCTCCCCCAATGGTCGTCCGCGGGTTCGGGCTGGCTCACCCCCCTGCCACCTCCTCCCGTCCGACGCGGACCGCTGCGTCGTGTTCCATTTCCTACGCCACGGCTCTGACAATCAGCCGCCCGGACACACCTGTGGCACGTCGGGCGACGCCCCACGGTAGGGGTCCGCGGGGTCCACAGCCAAGACGGTTATCCACAGGGGCTGGGGATGACCTGTTGAAGAACCGCCCCTACCTGTGGAGAAGCCCGCTCCAGCTGTGTACAGGGCGGGGGACAGCGCGGTGGACAAGCACACAATCACCCAATGATCACGCGGCTGACCTGCGCTTTCTTCATCCACCCACTGTGGACAAGAAAAACTTGCCCGCTCGGCCCAAGATCACGACAAACGGCACGGAGGAGATCACCCTGCGCAGCCGGAAGTAAGAGGCTGCATTGCCTTGCATCCCTTACATGTGGATGATTACCCTTGCCGGGTGCCCCAGGTCGCCGAACACTCCCCCCAGCAGGCCGTACGCCGCCACGACCGCGAGATCATAGGCCTCGCGCTGCCCGCCTTCGGCGCGCTGGTCGCCGAACCGCTCTTCCTCATGGCCGACAGCGCGATCGTGGGCCACCTCGGCACGTCGCAGCTCGCCGGGCTCGGTGTCGCGGGCGCCCTGCTGACCACCCTCGTCGGCGTCTTCGTCTTCCTCGCCTACGCCACCACCGCCGCCGTCGCCCGCCGGGTCGGCGCGGGCGACCTGCCCGCGGCGATCCGCCAGGGCATGGACGGCATCTGGCTCGCCCTCCTCATCAGCGCCGCCGCGGTCGCCGTCGCCGTCCCCGCGGCGCCCGCCCTCGCCGACCTGTTCGGCGCCTCGGGCACCGCGGCGCCGTACGCCGTCACCTACCTGCGGATCAGCGCCCTCGGCATCCCCGCGATGCTCGTCGTCCTCGCGGCCACCGGTGTGCTGCGCGGGCTGCAGGACACCCGTACCCCGCTCTACGTCGCCGTCGGCGGCTTCGCCGTGAACGCCGTGCTCAACGTGGTGCTGGTGTACGGCGCCGGCTTCGGCATCGCCGGCTCCGCCTGGGGCACCGTCATCGCCCAGAACGCGATGGCGGCCGTCTACCTCGTCGTCGTGGTCCGCGGCGCCCGCCGGCACGGCGCCTCGCTCCGGCCCGACCTCGCCGGCATCCGCGCCTGCGCCCAGGCCGGGACGCCCCTGCTGATCCGCACCCTGAGCCTGCGGGCCGTCCTGCTGCTCGCCACCGTGGTCGCGGCCCGGCTCGGGGACGCCTCCGTCGCCGCCCACCAGATCACCACCACCCTCTGGTCGCTGGCGGCCTTCGCCCTGGACTCCATCGCCATCGCGGGTCAGGCCATCATCGGCCGCTACCTCGGTGCCGACGACGTGGCCGGGGCCCGGGCCGCGTGCCGCCGCATGGTGCAGTGGGGCATCGCCTCCGGCGTGGTGATCGGCCTGCTCCTGGCCGTCTCCCGGCCGCTGATCGCCCCGCTGTTCACCCCGGACCCGGCCGTGCGCTCCCAGTTGACGGCCGTCCTGCTGGTGGCGGCGCTCTCCCAGCCGGTCTGCGGCGTGGTCTTCGTGCTGGACGGGGTCCTCATCGGCGCCGGCGACGGCACCTATCTGGCCTGGTCCACGGTCGTCACCCTCGCCGTCTTCGCCCCGGTGGCGCTGGCCGTACCGGCCCTGGGCGGGGGACTCACCGCCCTGTGGTGGGCGATGGGGCTGATGATGCTCACCCGGCTGGCCGGCCTCCACTGGCGCGCCCGCTCGGGGAAGTGGGCCGTCACCGGCGCCGTACGCGCCTGACCCGCGGGCCCTGCCGTACGCCTCCCGCACGCCTTCCGCACGGCTCCCGTACGTGGAACGGCGCCGGGCCCGGAACCTCGCGGTTCCGGGCCCGGCGTTCACGCGGTGCGCGAGGGTCAGGAAGCGACGACCTCGACGTCGAGAGCGGCCTCGACCTCGGGGTGCAGACGCACCGACACCTTGTGCGAGCCCAGCGTCTTGATCGGGGAACCGATCTCGATCCGGCGCTTGTCCACGTCCGGACCGCCCGCGGCCTTGACGGCGGCGGCGATGTCGGCCGGGGTCACCGAACCGAACAGCCGGCCGGCGTCGCCCGCGCGGGTCGACAGCTTGACCTTGACGCCCTCGAGCTGCGCCTTGAAGGAGTTGGCCTGCTCGACGGTCGCGATCTCACGGATCCGGCGCGCGCGGCGGATCTGCTCGACGTCCTTCTCGCCACCCTTGGTCCACGCGATCGCGAAGCCGCGCGGGATCAGGTAGTTGCGGGCGTAGCCGCTCTTGACCTCGACGACATCGCCGGCGGCACCGAGGCCGCTGACCTCGTTGGTGAGGATGATCTTCGCCATTGCTCGGTCACCCTTCCTTAGCGAGCGGTCGAGGTGTAGGGCAGCAGCGCCATCTCACGGCTGTTCTTCACGGCCGTGGCGACGTCGCGCTGGTGCTGGGTGCAGTTGCCGGTGACCCGGCGGGCACGGATCTTGCCGCGGTCGGAGATGAACTTCCGCAGCAGGTTCGTGTCCTTGTAGTCGACGTAGGTGATCTTGTCCTTGCAGAACACGCAAACCTTCTTCTTAGGCTTGCGAGCAGGCGGCTTCGCCATTGTCTCTCTCCAGTGTGATCAAGAAGTTTGGTACGCCGCCGCCCTTAGAAGGGCGGCTCGTCCGAGAAACCGCCGCCGCCGCCGGAGCCACCGCCCCAGCCGCCGCCACCGCCGCCCTGGCCGCCACCGGCCGGAGCACCGGTCGCCCACGGGTCGGCGTCGGGCGCACCGCCCTGGCCGCCACCGGGGCCACCGCCCCAGCCGCCGCCTTGGCCGCCCTGGCCACCGCCGCCGTAACCGCCCTGGCCGCCGCGGGAGGCACCGCCGCCGCCGCTGGCCCGGGTGATCTTGGCGGTCGCGCTGCGCAGGCTGGCGCCGACCTCGTCGACGTCCAGCTCGTAGACCGTCCGCTTGACGCCCTCGCGGTCGTCGTACGAGCGCTGCTTCAGACGGCCCTGCACGATGACGCGCATGCCCTTCTGGAGCGACTCGGCCACGTTCTCCGCCGCCTGCCGCCAGACCGAGCACGTGAGGAAGAGGCTCTCGCCGTCCTTCCACTCGTTGGTCTGCCGGTCGAAGGTGCGGGGAGTGGACGCGACACGGAACTTCGCGACCGCCGCACCGGACGGGGTGAAGCGCAGCTCGGGGTCGTCGACGAGATTGCCGACGACCGTGATGACGGTCTCGCCTGCCATGGTGAGTGACCTCTCGGCTTTGCTTGGCTTCTCGGTTTCCCGACTGCCTGAGCCGTCAGGCTCAGTGGGTCTCGGGACGGAGGACCTTGGTCCGGAGGACCGACTCGTTCAGGTTCATCTGACGGTCGAGCTCCTTGACGACCTCAGGAGTGGCGTTGAGGTCGATGACCGAGTAGATGCCCTCGGGCTTCTTCTTGATCTCGTACGAAAGACGACGACGGCCCCAGGTGTCGACCTTCTCGACCTTGCCGCCGCCATTGCGGACGACGCCGAGGAAGTTCTCGATCAGCGGGGAGACAGCACGCTCCTCGAGATCGGGGTCGAGGATCACCATCACCTCGTAGTGACGCATGTGGAACCCACCTCCTTTGGACTCAGCGGCCACGGCGTTTCCGTGGCAGGAGGGTTTGCATCGCGTCGCAACGGTATCGCGGCCCACCGACAACGCCCGCGGCGTTCCGGGGATCACTCCCCGAAGGCCCTTCGGGACCGTCGTGTGGACCTGCACAGACACCGGTGCAGACGGTACACACTACCCGCCTCGTGGCTTCCGGTTGAAATCCGGCCCCGGAAGCCCGCAATCTGTACACATCGGGTGTGTCCGGCGCTACGATGCGCCACCTCTCCATCACGGAGGTGCCCTATGGCACAGGCAGTGCGACCCACCACCGGCAGCCGTCTCTACCAGCGGATCCTCAGCACCCTCAACTCGGACGGCCGACCCCACCCGGTGGAGAACACCCTGGCCGTCGCGACCGTCGTGCTCGGCCTGATCTCCTCCATCGCGGCGTTCTGGAGCGGGCTGCACCTGCTCAGCTCCTGGGCCGGCCTGGTCGGCATCCTCGTGGGCGCCGTCGGGCAGTACCGCTCCGCCACCACGGCCGAGCGCTTCTTCTTCATCATCGGCATGGGGCTGGCCGCGGTCGGCTTCTACATCGGCATGGCCCACGGCGGCCTCTTCGGCGGGGTGGTGTCCTAGCCCCCCGTTTCCCGGCCCCCGCCGGGCGAAGCCGCGGACCGAGTTGTCCACAGCCCTCGTGGGGGCGTTCGCCGTTCGCAGTAGGCTTCGGCGCAGTAGTGCAGTCAGCAATGCCGTAGCCGCAGCGATGGGGAGCGCCCCGCATGAGCTTGACCCTGAGGACCATCAGTCGGGAACAGCACCTGGCGTACATCCAGAGCCTGCCCTCGGCAAGCCACTGCCAGGTTCCCGCCTGGGCGGACGTCAAGACGGAGTGGCGCTCGGAGAACCTCGGCTGGTTCGACGACAAGACCGGTGAGCTGGTCGGCGCCGGCCTGGTGCTCTACCGGCAACTGCCCAAGGTGAAGCGCTACCTCGCCTACCTCCCCGAGGGCCCGGTGATCAACTGGTACGCGCCCAACCTGGAGGAGTGGCTGCGCCCGATGCTGGCCCACCTGAAGCAGCAGGGCGCGTTCTCCGTGAAGATGGGCCCGCCGGTCGTCATCCGCCGCTGGGACGCGGCCGCCATCAAGTCCGGCATCGCCGACCCGGACGTCAAGCGCCTGCGCGACGTCGAGGCCACCTTCATCGAGCCCCGCGCCTTCGAGGTGGCCGACCGGCTGCGCCGCATGGGCTGGCAGCAGGGCGAGGACGGCGGCGCCGGCTTCGGCGACGTGCAGCCCCGCTACGTCTTCCAGGTCCCGCTGGAGAACCGCAGCCTGGACGACGTCCAGAAGGGCTTCAACCAGCTGTGGCGGCGCAACATCAAGAAGGCCGAGAAGGCCGGCGTCGAGGTCGTCCAGGGCGGCTACGACGACCTCCCCGTGTGGCAGCAGCTGTACGAGGTGACCGCCGAGCGCGACCACTTCCGCCCGCGGCCCCTGTCCTACTTCCAGCGCATGTGGCAGGTCCTCAACTCCGAGGACCCCAACCGCATGCGGCTGTACTTCGCCCAGCACGAGGGCGAGGCGGTCGCCGCCGCGACGATGCTCGTCGTCGGCCGGCACGTCTGGTACTCGTACGGGGCCTCGGCCAACCACAAGCGCGAGGTCCGGCCGAGCAACGCCATGCAGTGGCGGATGCTGCGGGACGCCTACGCGCTCGGCGCGAGCGTGTACGACCTGCGCGGCATCAGCGACTCGCTCGACGAGAGCGACCACCTCTTCGGTCTCATCCAGTTCAAGGTGGGCACCGGCGGGCAGGCTGCCGAATACTTGGGCGAGTGGGACTTCCCGCTCAACAAGCTCCTGCACAAGGCGCTCGACATCTACATGTCCCGCCGCTGACCCACCTGCCCGACCGACCGCAGACACCGCAGAAAGGTCCTCGTTCCGGCCATGGCGCTCACCCTGTACGTCGACACCGCGCGCTGGCGTGCGCACCAGCAGTCCGTGGCGGAGCAGTTCCCCGGGCTGGTCCCCGTCTGCAAGGGCAACGGGTACGGCTTCGGCCACGAGCGCCTGGCCGAGGAGGCGATCCGGCTCGGCTCGGACGTCCTCGCCGTGGGCACGACGTACGAGGCCGCACGGATCAAGGACTGGTTCGGGGGCGACCTGCTGGTGCTGACCCCGTACCGGCTGGGCGAGGAGCCGGTGCCCCTGCCGGACCGTGCCATCCGCTCCGTGTCCTCCGTGGAGGGCGTGCGCGGCCTGGTCGGCGCCCGGGTGGTCATCGAGGTCATGAGCAGCATGCGGCGCCACGGCGTCAGCGAGGACGACCTGGTCAAGCTGCACTCGGCCATAGACGACGTCCGCCTGGAGGGCTTCGCCATCCACCTGCCGCTGGACCGCACCGACGGCTCCGACGCGGTGGAGGAGGTCTTCCGCTGGATGGAGCGGCTGCGCGCGGCCCGGCTGCCGCTGCACACCATGTTCGTCAGCCACCTGAAGGCCGTCGAGCTGACCCAGCTGCGCAACCAGTTCCCGCAGACCCGCTTCCGCGCCCGGATCGGCACCCGGCTGTGGCTCGGCGACCACGAGGCCACCGAGTACCGGGGCGCCGTCCTGGACGTCACCCGCATCGCCAAGGGCGAGCGCTTCGGCTACCGCCAGAACAAGGCCTCTGAGGACGGCCACCTGGTCGTCGTGGCGGGCGGTACGTCGCACGGGGTGGGCCTGGAGGCCCCCAAGGCCATGCACGGCGTCATGCCGCGCGCCAAGGGCGTCGCGAGGGCCGGTCTGGCCACCATCAACCGCAACCTGTCGCCCTTCGTGTGGGCCGGCAAGCAGCGCTGGTTCGCCGAGCCCCCGCACATGCAGGTGTCGATCCTCTTCCTGCCGGGCGACGTGGCGCCCCCGGCGGTCGGGGACGAGCTGGTGGCGCACCTGCGGCACACGACGACCACGTTCGACCGCGTCGTCGACCGCTGAACGCCCCTGGCGTCCCCTCCGCTCAGTGGGGCGGGGCCGGCGGCGCCGGGTCCACGCCCCACTGCACCGGGCGCGCCTCGCCGTAGCCGTGCCCGTCCTCGGGCCCGCCCTGCAGCGGCGCCGCGTGCCGCGGCCGGTGCGGGGACCGCCCCAGCACGAACGCGTCCTCCGCCCCGTCCAGCACGCCCCCCGAGGGGTCGTCCGAGCCGTCCTGGCGGACTGCGTCGCGCTCGGGGAAGACGATGTCGCGGACGACGACCACGCACAGGTACAGCGTCCCGATCAGGTGCGCCGCGATGGCCAGGTGGTAGCCGTCCTGGGGCAGGCCCTTGCTGTTGCCGCCCGTCGTGTACGCCAGGTACGACCAGATCCCGAGGAAGTACATGACCTCGGCCGCCTGCCAGATCAGGAAGTCCCGCCAGCGCGGCCGCGCGAGCGCCGCGAGGGGCACCAGCCACAACACGTACTGCGGCGAGTAGACCTTGTTGGTCAGGATGAAGGCGGCCACGACGAGGAAGGCAAGCTGCGCGAAGCGCGGGCGCCGCGGGGCGTAGAGGGTCAGCCCCGCCATGCCGGCGCAGAACAGCAGCATGAGCGCGATGGCGTAGGAGTTCGCGCCGTCGATGGACTTGCCGGTCTGCTGGGAGATGATCAGCCAGACCGAGCCGTAGTCGATGCCCCGCTCATGGCTGAAGGTGTAGAACTTCGCCCAGCCGTCCCAGGCGAGCAGCATCACGGGAACGTTCACCACGAACCAGGCCACCGCGGCACCGCCCACCGCCGCGCCCCAGGCCTTCAGCTTCCCGGCCCGCAGGCACAGCAGGAACAACGGCCCCAGCAGCAGCACCGGGTAGAGCTTGGCGGCCGTCGCCAGCCCGATCAGGATGCCCGCGGCCAGCGGCCGGTTGCGCGACCACAGCATCATCCCGGCGGCCGCGAGGGCGACCGCGAAGAGGTCCCAGTTGATGGTCGCGGTCAGCGCGAACGCGGGCGCCAGCGCGAGCAGCAGCGCGTCCCACGGGCGGCGCCGGTTGGTCCGGGCGACGCAGACCGCGATGACGGCGGTGCAGACCAGCAGCATCCCGGCGTTGACCAACCAGTAGATCTGCTCCCGGTGCTGGATCGTGCCGCCGTGCGGGGTGAGCCAGGAGGCGACCTCCATGAACAGCCCCGTCAGGACCGGGTACTCCAGGTAACCCATGCCGCCGGAGACCGTGTCCGGGATGCGGTCGAAGTACGGGACGAGGTCGTCGGCGAAGCCCCGGCCGTAGTACAGGTGCGGGATGTCGGAGTAGCAGGCGTGGCTGTACTGGGCGTTCGCCCCGTAGAACCAGCCGCTGTCGTAGCACGGCAGCTTCTGCACCATGCCCAGCGCGAACATCCCGATCGCGACCAGCACGACCACGCGCAGGGGGTTCCACCAGCCCCGCCGCCCCACGGCCGCGAAGCGGCCGAGCGGGCCGCCGATGACCTCGCTCCCGGCCACGGCGACCGGGTCCTCGCGGGTCGGGGGCACGACCGCCTCGGCCTCCGAGGCCTCGTGGTGGGGGTCTTCGCGCACGATCGTCATGGGCCACATCCTGCCCTACATCGCCACGCGCGGAGCGTCGGATCCCCACGCGGCCCTCCTCCCGGCGGGAACGCCCGCGGCCGCGGAGGGCGTGCTGCCCTCCGCGGCCGCGGGTCACTGCTCCACGCAACGCGGGGCGGTCAACCGCCATTGCCTCCTAGGAGCCCGCCGTTGTTGCCGTTGCCTCCGTTGCCCCTGCCGGTGGTACTGGACGACGGGGTCGACGACGGTGTCCCGCCCGTGCCGCCGTCCGTGGCTCCACCGTCATTGCCACCACCGCCGTCCTGGCAACCCCACTCCCAGGGCTTGCAGGCACCGGAGTCGGTCGGGGTCGGCGTGGTCTGCGGCTGCGAGATGGTCGGGGTCGGCTTCGTGGTCGCCGACTCGGTCGGGCTGGCCGAGACCGAGGGGCTCGCCGACGGGGCGCCGGCCTGGTCCTTGACCTCACCGATCTTCCCGGGGTCCGGGAAGCCTTCGTCCTTCCCCGTGAGCGCCTCGGACATGTACCTCGCCCAGACCTCCGCCGGCATCTCACCACCGTGCGCGGAGTCCTTCCCCGCGGTGCCCGCCATGCCGATCAGACCGGGCTTCTTGGGGTTCTCCCGGAACAGGACCACCGAGGTCGACAGCTGCTTGGTGTACCCGACGAACCAGGCGGACCTGGTTCCCTTCTCGCTGTCCGTGGTACCCGTCTTGCCCGCCACCGTGCGGCCGACCGCCAGGGCCTTCTGACCGGTGCCGTTCTTGACCACGTTCTGCAGCACGTCGGTGACGTTGTCGGCGACGTTGCTGTCGATCGCGTCCCGCTTGATCTTCGGCTTGCCGAAGCCCGGCAGGACCTTGCCGCCCGCGACCACCTTGGTGACGGAGTAGGGCTCGGCCTGCGTGCCCGACGAGGCGAACGTCGCGTAGGCGTCGGCCATGCGGATGGCGGACGGCTTGGACGTACCGATCGAGAACGAGGCGTTCAGGGACTCGAAGCTCGAGTCCAGCACACCCGCGTTCTTCGCCATCTCGGCCACCTTGGGCAGTCCGACGTCCTCGCCGAGCTGCACGAAGGGGGTGTTGATGGACTGCTCCATCGCCTTGCGCAGCGTGATGTAGCCCCAGGGGTATCCGCTCTCGTTCTTCTGCTTGAAGACGCTGCCGTCCTTCTTCAGGACGTAGTTGCCTTCATGGTCCTTGATCTTGAGCAGGTCGTTGCCGTTGTACTTGCTCTGCGGCGACAGCCCGACGCCGTTGGTCTGGTTGGTGCCGTACTGCATCGCCGCGGCCAGGACGAACGGCTTCCAGGTGGAGCCGACGGGGACACCCGTGGTGTTGGCGTTGTTGTTGAACTGGCCGTGCTCGTAGCCCTCGCCGCCGTAGATGGCGACGATCTTGCCGTCACCCGGTACCACCGACGCCGCGCCGAACTGGACGTACTTGTCGGCGTCGCGCTTCTTCGGGTTGATGTTGTCCGTGCGGACCTTGTCGACGGCCTTCTTGAGCGACTCGACCTTCTTCTTGTCGAAGGTCGTGTGGATCTCGTAACCGCCCTTGTCCAGCTGGCTCTGGCTGATGTCCGAGTGACTCAGCACGTAGCTCTTGGCGATGTCGACCAGGTAGCTGATCTGACCGCTCATGCCGGCGGTCGCCTTGAGGCCCTGCGGCATCGGGTACTTGCTGACGGCCTCGGTGTACTCGTCCTTGTTGAGCTTGCCGTCCTTGTACATCTCGCCGAGGATCCACTTCCAGCGTTCCTCGGAGCGGGCCCGGTTCGCCTTCGCCGTCGCGGTGCTGTCGATGTTCGTGGCACCGGCCGGGTCGTAGTACGTCGGGCCCTTGAGCAGCGCGGCGAGGAATGCGCACTGGCTCGGGGTGAGCTTGTCGGCGTCACGGCCGTAGTACGTCTGCGCGGCCGCCTGGATGCCGTAGGCGCTCCGCCCGTAGTACGAGGTGTTCAGGTAGCCCTGCAGGATGTCGGGCTTCTCGAGCTTCGTCCCCACCTTTATGGAGATGAAGAGCTCCTTGAACTTGCGGCTGACCGTCTGGTCCTGGCTCAGGTAGGTGTTCTTGACGTACTGCTGGGTGATCGTCGAACCGCCCTGCGCGTCACCGCCCTTCGCCATGTTGAACAGGGCCCGGCCGACGCCCATGGGGTCCACGCCCGAGTCTTCGTAGAAGCTCTTGTTCTCCGCGGAGATCACCGCGTTCTGCATGGCCTTGGGGATGTCGGAGAGCGTCACGTTCTGCCGGTTGGCACCCGTGCCGGTCGCCACCATGCGGCTGCCGTTGGCCCAGTAGAAGACGTTGTTCTGCGACTTGGCGGCGTCGTTCTCGTTGGGGATGCCCACCATCGCGTAGCCCACGCCCGCGACCGCGACCAGGCTGCCGAAGAAGAACAGGCACAGCCCTGAGGCGAGCTTCCAGGACGGCATCCAGCGGCGCCATCCGTCCTTCCCCCAACGGGGGTAATCGATGATGCGCTTCTTCGGGGGCTGGCCCCCACCGCGGCCGCCCTGCGCGTCCGTGGCGCCACGGCGGCGGCCGCCCTTCTGCGTGGCCTGGGCGGCACGGCGCGCGGCTGCCCGCCCCTGGTACGGCGGCTCGGCCCCGCGGGACCGGCCCCCCGTACCCGCG
>NZ_JARAVK010000004.1:0-98054 GCF_033792765.1 Streptomyces sp. PA03-6a
GGGCGGGCGGGACGAGCGACAAGAACGGCGTCAAGGCCGAGAAGGCCGCCACCGACGCCGTGGACGTCCTGCGGGAACGCGCCGGAAGGCTGCTGCGCAAATGACCGAACAGACCACCGGGCAGACCGGGCACACCGACGGCCCCGACGGGCCTCCCGTCGCCGACCCGCACGACAACCGCCGCCAGGTCCTGTACTGGCGACTGCTGGCCCGGCTCTTCGACCCCGAGGAGCAGGCCGGCCTGGAATCGGCGAGCCTCGCCGTCGTCGAGGACATCGGCCTTCCGCCCGCCCTTCTGGACCCGCAGACCTCCGTCGACTCCATCGTGCAGCGCCACCCGGAGCTGGCCGCCGAGCTCGACGGCCTGATGACCCCCGAACCCGACCCTGAGGACGGCGCACGCGACCGGGCCGCCGAAGTCCGCCGCGCCGGGGGACGGGCGGCAGGACCGGGCGTCAGCCCGACCGGCACCGGCGGCGGGGGCACCACCCCCGACCTCAGCCGGCTGATCCCGGCCATCGGTCCCGAACTCGGCTCCATCGAGGCCGACCTCGTCAAGCGGATGCATCTGCGCGAAGTCCTGGCCGACCCCAAGCTCGCCGCACAGCTGACCCCGAGCATGTCCCTGATCGAGCAGCTCCTGCGGGACAAGAACAACCTCTCGGGCGTCGCCCTGGCCAACGCCAAGTCCCTGATCCGCCGCTTCGTCGACGAGGTCGCCGAAGTACTGCGCACCCAGGTCGAGAAGGCGTCGGTCGGCGCGCTCGACCGCTCGATCCCGCCCAAGCGGGTGTTCCGCAACCTCGACCTCGACCGCACGATCTGGAAGAACCTCACCAACTGGAGCCCGGAGGAGCAGCGGCTCTACGTCGACCGCCTCTACTACCGGCACACCGCCCGCAAGACGACACCCCAGCGGCTCATCGTCGTCGTGGACCAGTCGGGCTCGATGGTCGACTCCATGGTGAACTGCACCATCCTGGCCTCGATCTTCGCCGGGCTGCCGAAGGTGGACGTCCACCTCATCGCGTACGACACGCAGGCCCTCGACCTCACACCCTGGGTCCACGACCCCTTCGAGACCCTGCTGCGCACCCAGCTCGGCGGCGGCACCGACGGCACGGTCGCCATGGCGCTCGCGCAGCCGAAGGTCGCCGAGCCCCGCAACACCGTCGTCGTGTGGATCTCCGACTTCTACGAATGGCGGACGGAGCCGCTGTTCGAGAGCATGGCCGCCCTCCACCGCTCGGGGGTCAAGTTCATCCCCGTCGGCTCGGTGACCAGCTCCGGCCGCGGCAGCGTCAACCCGTGGTTCCGGGAGCGCTTCAAGGACCTCGGCACCCCGGTGATCTCCGGTCACATACGCAAGCTCGTCCACGAGCTGAAGACCTTCCTCGCCTGAGCGCCCCCAGGCGGCCCAAGGCACCACGAAGCAACCCAAGACAACCCGAGCAGCACCCCACCCTGCCCGAAAGGCCCCTCATGTCCGACCTGTTGCGCGCCCCCGCCGAGACCAAGTACGCCGAGGAACTGGACTGGCTGGAGTCGGTGGACGACAACCCCAAGCCCTTCTCCTGGCGCCTGTCGCCCAAGATGGTCCGCCTGTTCATCCTGGGCTCCGAGCCCTCCGACGGCCTGGACCGCGAGATCGCGCAGAAGTGGTTCGGCGACCGCAGCTTCGTCGAGCGCTCCATCGTCACCCTCGCCTCCGACCGCGGCCTGCTGCTCATCGGCGACCCCGGCACCGGCAAGAGCTGGCTCGCCGAGTTGCTCTCCGCCGCGATCTCCCGCAACTCCACCCTCGTCGTCCAGGGCACGGCCGGCACCACCGAGGACCACATCAAGTACTCCTGGAACGTGTCCATGGTCATCGCCAAGGGCCAGTCGCGGGAGTCGATGATCCCCTCGCCGATCATGACCGCGATGGAGACCGGCGCCATCGGCCGCTTCGAGGAACTCACGCGCTCCACCAGCGACGTCCAGGACGCGCTGATCTCCATCCTCTCCGAGAAGTACATCTCCGTCCCCGAACTGGACGGCGACAGCGACAACATCGTCTTCGCCAAGCCCGGCTTCTCGATCATCGCCACCGCCAACAGCCGCGACCGCGGGGTCAACGACCTGTCTTCCGCGCTCAAGCGCCGCTTCAACTTCGTCCGCATCCCCGTCGTGACGAACAAGAAGAGCGAGGCGGAGATCGTCCGCTTCCGCACCGAGGAGCTGCTGCGTCGCCACCAGATAGAGCTGGACGTGCCGCCGACCCTGCTCGACGTGCTGCTGCAGAGCTTCGCCGACCTGCGCGCCTCGGCCGCCGCGGCCGGCAGCGACGACGAGAAGCTGGAGTCGGCGCTGTCCACCGCCGAGCAGATCGGCGTGCTGGAGGACTCCATCCTGCACAGCAACTTCTTCGGTGAGCGCGCCCTGACCGCCCGCGCCCTCGCGTCCTCGCTCGTCGGGTCGCTGGCCCGGCGCGAGCCCGAGGACCTGGCGATCCTCAACAAGTACCTGCACGGTGTCGTCGAGCCGCGCAGCAAGGACGAGGGCGGCGCCTGGCCCGAGTTCCTGGAGGGCGGCCGCGACGCGATCGCCACGCTCTCATGAGCGCCAACCAGAGCCCCGACGAGGGCACTTTCGAGGCGCTGCGCAGCCAGCTCCGCGAGGCGGCCACGACGTTCGCCGACGGGCCCGACGCCCTGGAGGGCATCCTCCTCGGCATGGTCGACGACGTCGACCGCGCGGTGCGCGAGCCGCTGGAGGTCTTCCCCGTCTGCCACCACTCGCCCGCCTCGGCGGTCGCCATGGCACGCCGCCTGCGCGAGAAGCAGCCCAAGGTCGTGTACCTGGAGCTGTGCGAGGACATGACGCCGCTGCTCACCGAGCTGCGCAACTGCCGGCTGCCGGTCGCGGTCCAGGCGTACGCGAGCGAGGCCGACGGCTTCCCTGCCGACTGGGCCCCGCTGTCGGTGGTCGCCCCCATCACCGAGGCCTCGGCGGAGTACCAGGCCATCGCCTACGCGCTGGACACCCCGGGCGTGGAACTCGTCCTGGTCGACCGCTCCTCCGACCACGTCTTCCAGTGGGACGCCCGCGCCGAGCAGCCAGCCGGACCGGACGATCCGGACGCGTCGCCCACCAAGGCGGAGGCGGCGCTGCACGGCGACGCGGTCGGTGTGGAGATCGGCGACCTGCGGCCGCGCTTCGCCGAACTGGAGGAGCACCTTCTGCGCCACGGCCGCGTGCGGCACTGGTCGGAGTGGTGGCACCAGTACGTCGAGCTGCCGCTCGGCGACGCCGACCACGACACGTACCGCCAGGTCATGTTCCTCATCGGCAGCCTCTTCCGGCGCCTCGCCCCCGGCGACCCGCACCGGGTGCGCGTGGACGAGGACCGCGAGCGCCACATGTGGACCCGGATGCGCGAGCACCTGGCCGCCACCGCCACCGACCCGGCGGACTGCCTCTACGTCTGCGGCGCCTTCCACGCCGCCAGCCGCGTCGCCGAGTTCGGCGTGGACGGGGCCGACACCTTCGAGATCACCCCGCGCAGCGCCACCAAGTGGCTGCACGGCCTGATCCCGTCCAGCCACGCGGCGATCGAGGCGCAGTTCGGCCTGGCCGCGGGCTCGGTGTCGATCGCCGCGACGCAGTGGACGAAGAACCTCAAGCGGACCCGGGTCAAGCCGTACCGCCTGACGGGACAGGCAGGCGCGAAGAAGACGACGCCCGCCAAGGCCCCGGCACCCGCCCCTCGGGCCGTACCCGCCGACCAGCTGACCGGGTTCCTGCAGCGCCCGCCCGCCCTGGACCAGCTGGACGAGGCCGAACTGCTCGGCTGGTCGGTGGAGATCGTGCGCGCCGCCCGCCGCAACGGCTACCTCGCCTCCACCGCCGACGCCATCGCCGTGTTCGAGACGTCGATCCTGCTGGCCGGGATGCGCGACCGGGCCAAGCCCACGCCGTACGACTTCCAGGACGCGGCCGTCACCTGCATCGAGAAGGACGCGGTGCCCGGCCGGCGCGACGTGCGCCGGCTCGTCGAGATCATGATGGGCGGCGACCGCATCGGCCAGGTCGGCTACGACGCCCTGCCGCCCCTCGCCCGCGACGTCCACGATCGGCTCGCACCCCTGAACCTCAAGCTCCAGCAGCGCGGCGTGCAGCGCGCCCTGCTCGACATCGCCGGCCGGCCGGAACTCGGCCCGTGCTCTGACGTGCTGTGGATGCTCCGCCGTCTGATGCCCGAGGGCACCGCCCGACCCATCATGGGCGAACGGAAGCTCGGCGAGCGCCCGATCCAGGAGTCCTGGGACCTCGCCCTCGGCACACACCAGCGCGCCCTCATCGAGCTCGGCTACGAGGGCGTCAGCATCGAGCAGGTCCTGGAACAGCGCCTGCGCCGCCGCGCCTACGACCCAAAGGCCACCGCGGCGACCGTCCTGGAAGCCGTCGAGGACGCCACGCTCTACCTGAACAGCCGCCGCCTCGCCGACGAACTCGGCACCCGCGCCCTGGAGGTGCTGTCGGCCGAACGCACCGTCGACGGCGCCCCGGAGGTGCTGCACCGCGTACGCCGGCTGCTCTCCTACTACCGCACCAGCGAACCGACGCTGCCGTCGTGGATCGAGTCCTTCACCAAGGCCGGCTACGCGCATTACTGCACCCTGCTGCCGACGGCGTTCACCGACGAGGACGCCACGGTCCGCCAGGTGGCGGCGATGCTGGGCTTCCTGTTCAGTATGGAGACCCTGGCCCTGTCACTGGGTTGCGACCGCACCCAGCTGGAACTGGCCGTCGCGCAGTCCCACCCCCAGGACCCGTCGAAGACGGCCCTGCTGTGGGCGTCCCAGGTCCACCTCGGAACCCTCACCCGCGCGGAACTGCGGTCCAAGTGCGAGGAACTGCTCGCCAACCCCCTGGTGGTCCCCGCCTACCCCCGCTACCTCAGCGGCCTCCTCCACGCCCTGGAACCGGTCCCGGGCCTCGCCGACGTCGTCGTGGAGGCAGTCTCCAACGCCTTCGCCCGCCTGCCCGACCAGGTCCTCCTCCCGTGGCTCCCCACCCTGATCATGAGCCTCCGCTCCGGCGGCACGGAGCTGGCCCCCCTCCTGATCCGCGAGGCGGGCCGCATTTTCCCCGGCCGTCTCCCGGCCCTCGACGCCTGGATCCCCCCGTGGCGCGCCGCCCAGCCGGCGCCAGCGGCCCTGCACCCGGCACGACAGTCCCCCCGCGGCGCCACCCTCCTCACCGCTCACCCGGCAACGACCGACGCACTGGCCCACCTCCTGGGCTGCAACGACCCTTGGGCAACGCCAGAACCCGAGCTGGCCGGCGCGGCACTGCTCGACCGTTACCCGGAGACGGCTGAGGCACTGGAGGCGTTGTTGGCCAGGGCATGAGATCGGCCCGCGCGGCTGCACTGGACGCAGCGGATCTCGGTGCTGTGCGTGGTGACCGCGTCGGCCGGCGCCCTGTGGCCGGAGGCCCGGACGCCGGGTCGTGGGCACGGGTATGGGAACGCCATCGGTTCCTCGGCTTCCGTAGTCCGGCTTCCCGGCGCAGTGTGTGACAGCCTTCCGCGAACCGCGCACGGCGGCGGTGGCGGGAGTGCCAGCCCGGGTCACGAGATGGCCGGGTCCGACTCCTCGCGCACCGTCCAGGTCGGGCCGTCCGGGAGGGCCCGGCTCGCCGCGCCGACTCCCCGCAGCGGCAGTTGGACGATCACCGCCGAGGCGAGGGCGCACAGAAGCCAGGTGAGGAACCAGGGCAGTTTGTCGGGTCCGAACCAGAGGACGGGGGAGGCGATCACGGCCGCGAGGAGGGCGCCGCCGAGGATGAGTCCGTGCACGGGCGCGGAGAACTTGGCCGTGCGCGGCACGCGTCGGACGGTGCTGTCGGCGGTGCCCGGACTGGCAGCGCCCTTGAGGTAGGGGCGTGCCTCGTCCGGGTCCGTGAGCCCCATGACCGTCTCACCGTTGTCGGCGACGAACGCCGCGGGCAGTTCGTCCTCGATCAGCTTCCAGCGTTCCGGCCAGCAGAGCCATCCCTCCTGGCCGCCGAGGCGCAGGGCCGCCCTGCCCACCTCCCCGTCGGGACCGGCGAGCCTGATCTCGCGTCCGCCCTCCTCGAGGACGATCCAGTGGAACTGCGTGACGTCCAACTGCCCCGGTTTGTCACCACGCTTGAGGTAGCGCATCCGCACCGGCTCACCGACCCGGACACGCACCGTGTGGAGTCCGCCCCGGCCCGCGTCCTCGGACAGCACGCGCATCTTGGCGCGGATGTCGGCCTGCCTGGTCTGGCGGCGGGCGAACTGGAGCGTCTTCGCCGTCAGGACGAAGACGAGGATGATCAGCACGCCGGCGAGCACCCCGCCGGTCCCGGCGGCCAGCCGGGTGAGGAAGAACGGCGTCACGATGAGGAGCACGGCCCCTGTCGCGCGCCCGCCGTCACGAGCGGGCATCGGCAGCCGGCGCGGCACGGGTGGCGGTGAGGACGGCTGCGCGGTGGAGGGCGCCGGGCGCAGCGGCGGTGCCAGGCGGCAGGCGAGCGCCCAGGCCCCGGCGGCCGCTGCGGCCGCACCGAGCGCCGTCAGGATGTCCCACCGCGGGGCGGGCGCGTCGTAGCGCACGAAGACCAGTGCCAGGGCGACCGCGGCGCACGCCAGGGCGCCGCCGCCGAAGCCGCGGGTCAGCAAGGTGGAGTGTCGCATTTGCGTCCTTCGCCGGAGGTCGAGCCGGGGTGGGGCACCGTCTCGCGAGGCCGGGTGGGCGCACGCCGACGGGCTTTCGGGCGAGGTGCGTGGGGGCGAAGAGAGCCGACGGCCGTGCGGTGCACCAGTGTCGTCGGTGATCCACTGCGAAGTAAAGGGCCGAAGCCGCCGCGTTCATCAGCGGCGCAGCGGGAAGCAAGTCCGGTGTCCGTGACATGGATTCGTCCGTGCGAGCCACCCGCGGCACCCACTCGTGGGCCCGATGCCGCGACCGGATAGGTTCGCCTGGCCGGTAGGTGGGCGAGAAGCGGTGACCGCTTCTCGCCCCCCGTGGCACAGATCGCCCCGAGCTCAGTAGGAGAACTGGCGGATCTGACCGTCGTACGCCCCGTACGTCCAGCCCGTGCGGGTCGCCGGGTCCAGCTGGACGGAGTTCATCACACCGCCGTGGACCAGGGGACCGCCGTGGCCCGTGATCTGGAATCCGGTCAGCGTTTTCACCACCTCGCCCGTCGTGACGTCGAAGACGAGCAGCTGACCGGTGGCGTTGTTGTCCGTGACGACGGCGGTGCCGGAGCCGGCGTAGCTCGTGCCCTCCGGTGCTGTGAACGCCGCCACCGCGAGCCCGTTGGCGCCGTCCACCGCCATCCCCGTGGCGGGGCCGCGCCGTACCGCCACCGGGTCGTCCGTCTCGCCGGTTGCCACGTCGAGCGAGCCGAGGACGCTGGTCGGGACAATTTTGGTGCTGATCGCGGTGGCCGACAGGTTGTAGAGCGTGCCCGCGCCGTCGGAGCCGAAGCCGTTGCTGCAACCGGACATGGTCCCCACGAGGCTGACGCTGCGGGTCCCCGTGTTCACGCGCGGGATCTGGACGCCGCCCAGGCAGAGGGCGATAGGAGCGCCCTTCGCCAGGTAGACGTCCCCGGTGGAGGAGTCCATGTCCAGGAGGCTGTACGAGCCCTTGGCGACGCCCGGCAGATCGGCGGGGATGGGATCCTCGGTGGTGCCGTCCTTCAGGTCGACGGGCAGCACCAGGTCGGTGTTGTCGGCGACCGCCCGCAGCAGCAGCGCACCGCGGGAGCGGGCAGCGTCGACGCGTCCGACGACGAAGCGGTAGTCGGCTGCCGCGAGCGTGCTGCGTCCGACGAGGGTGCCGGTGGCGGTGTTCCAGGTCTCCACCTGCACATCGCCGCCGGGCTCCGCCTGGTGCACCGCAAGGGCGCGGTGCGTGGCGGGGGCCACGCCGAGGACCTCGTACTCCGATCCGTCGCCGCTGTCCGAGGCGATGACCGGGCCGTAGGCGCCGGTCCTGGTGGAGTAGTGGCGGATCTCGGTGGCACCGGAGACGGTCCGCAGTGCGGCGACCGAGTCGTCGCCTGCGGCGGCGAAGGACAGCACCGTGCTTTCGGCCGGGGCGACGCCGTCGTCGACCTCGAGGGTCGAGACGGGAGACGCCTGGCCGATGACCCGGTGCTTGCTGTCGAGGGCCATGACGCGGACGCCGTAGACAGTGGAGGAGGACAGGCCCAGCCGCAGGGCGTCGAGGTCGATGCTGCCCTTGGTGGCGGGCAGGACACGGTGGGCTGTGGAGGGCGCGTCGACGCCGTTGTCGTCGAGGGCCGTGCCGTTGGCGTTGGTGAAGGTGTTCAGCGAGTTGTGGAGCGTCGGGGCGGGCGCCGCGAACTCCACCTGCGCGTACTTCGCCCCCGGCACGTCGCGCACGTCGTACCGGACGGCAAAGCCGGCCTTGGCACGGGTGACCTGGGTGCTGTGCGCGGGGATGCCGCCCTGCCCGGTGACCAGCGGTGCCTGCGGGCGCTGCTCGGCGGTTCCGCCATCGACGCGGACCGGCGCGAACTCCCCGTAGGTGGTCAGGCTGGGGTTGCCCCCGAAGCCGGACTGGGCGATGCCGATGCCGTAGAGGCCACCCCCGGCGCTGAACGCGTCAGCGGGGATGGTGACCGTCCCGGAAGTGGCGGTCAGGGACTGGTGCCACGCGGCGCTGAACAGGGGCGCGAGGGCGGGGTTCCAGTGGCCGACGGTGGACACGACGAGCTGCGGGTCGTTGAGCTTGGCGACGCCGGTCATGTCGTAGGTGACGGTGACCGAGTGGCCGGCCTTCACCACCGCGGACGTTTTGGGCGCGGTGCTCTCCACGTAGCGGCCGTCGCTGGGACCGACGGTGAGGGTGCGGCGCACGGTGGCCTGGGTCCGGCCGCCGATCTGTACGCGGTAGGTGGCGGTGATCGTGCGGTCGGAGTCGGAGACCACGGGGAGTCCAGCGGCATTCAGCAGTTCCGTCGGCGTCACCCGGATCGCCGGGGTGGCGGACCGCCAGGTCCGCGCGCCCACGGTGAGCGTGTACGTGGGGCTGGCGCCCTTGGGGAGGCCGGTGACGTCACCGGCGAAGGTGACCGGGCCCACCAGGCCCATACCGTTGCCGCCGGAGGCCATGTCCCCGAGGTCGATGCGGTTCTGGTCGGTCGTCTCCAGGAACTGACCGCCCAGCCCGCCGTTGGTGACCCGGTGGGCGACCGACAGCCGTACGGCTGCGACCTGGCCACCGCGGTGCCCGAGGACGTCCTCGACGGCGGCGGTGACGTCGATCTGCCTGCCGACGTTGAGCTCGCGGTCGATCTGCGCCGGGGTGGCGACCTCGCGGCCGGTCCGCTGCAGGACGTCCCGTACCTGTGAGGGCGTCAGGTGGTGTCCGGCCAGCCCGGCGGCCTGGAGCACCACGGCGGCGGCCGCCGCGATCTCGGGTGCGGACGCGGACGTACCGCCGTTGAGGACGGGGGTGACGGACTGCGCGTCGCCGCGCTCGGTGTGGGTGAAGGCGACGATGTTGTCGCTGGGCGCCGAGAGGTCGATACGGGCGCCGAAGCCGGAGGAGAAGGTGCCGAAGCCGCTGATCCGGGTCTCGGCGGTGGTGGCGGGCCCGGTCCGGGAGGCGAGGGTGTCGTCCAGGGTGGTGCCGCCGGCGGCTATCGCGCCGCTGTCGGGGACGCGCGACGGGGTGGTGGAGTAGGCCACGTCGTCGATGTCGGTGGCTTCCTTGCCGTTCTTGTCGTTCCTCGCGGTGTCGGTGGGCGTGCTGCCGCCGTCGGGGCCGACGGCGGCCGGGGTGTACAGGCGGGTTCCGTCGTTGGAGGAGATCACCACCACGACGTGGTTCTTCTGGACGATCGAGGCGACGACGGACCGGATGTACGGGTCGTCCTCGAGGTAGCGTCCCGGGAAGCCTTGGGCGTCGGTGCCGAAGCCGAGGCTGGCGGTGATGACGTCCGGCTTGGGCGACTGGTGGGCGGCGGCCAGGAGCGCGGTCGCGATCTGGTCCATCGTCGGCTGCTGCGGGACGACGAGGCGGTAGTCGGCGCCGGGGGCGACACCGAGCAGGTCGGTGTAGTCGCTTCCGGTCCGGTCGGGGCGCTGCCGGTCGTGGGCCAGGGGCGCCATGACACTGAAGTCGAGGAGGACTTCGCCGAGGCCGGGGTCCTGGTCCTTGGTGGACGCCGAACCGCTGAGGCTTCCGTCGGGAGCCGCGACGTAGGCGGGGATCAGCGGCATCGAGGGGAGGTCGAGGTAGCGCTGACCGTCCTTGAGGACGGTGGTCGGGCCGTGGCCCTGCACGTAGGGGTCACCGGCGTCGGCCATGGCCTGGTCGGTCAGGTCGCCGATGGAGACGTTGGTGATGGTGCGGCCCGCGCCGGGCTGCTGCCCGTAGCGGCCCTGGAGGATGCCGAAGGCGCCCACCGCGTTGACGCCGCCGGCGTTGAGGAACGCCTGGGCGGAGTTGGTGAGGGCGAAGTTGGTGGGGATGGGGGAGGCACTCGGCGCTGCCGGTGGTGCGTGCTCCGCGGACGCCTTCACGGTGGCGGGCAGTCGCTGCCCGCCGGTGTTCATCGTGTTCACGTAGCGGTTCGGCTCGGCGTGGGTGATCCCCGGCGTGCCCTGGAGGGTCCGGGCGACGGCGGCAGAGTCGCGGTTCCCGGTCCGTACGACGTAGGTGCGCGACAGGTCGGCGGCGTCATCGCCCAGGCGCGTGCGAGCCGATGTGGTCATCGACTCGGTGGCCACGGCCGACAGGGAAGGGAGGAGCGGCTGGAGCGAGGTGGCGCCGACCGCGTTCAGCTTCTCGTTCACGGCGGCGCTGCTGGTCCCGGGGGAATGGGCCTGTGCCCTGTTGCCCGGCAGCTTGCGGCCGGTCACGGCGGTCTGCGGGGAGAGGGTCACCAGCACCTGGCCCGGGACGACGCCGGCGCGCTGGGCGGGCAGCGACTTCTGCGGCGACGCGTCACCGAGAGGCGTAGGGCTGGTAGGAGCGGGAGCGGCGGAGGCCGGGAGCGCGGCGGTGAGGGCCAGGATCACGACGGATGTGACGGACACGGCACCGAGCCGCCGTCTTCCGTGCGGATGGGCACGCGACATGGGACACCTTTTCAGCGGGGCGAGGGTGTGCGGGGGGACACACCGTGGCGCGCTGACGCCCACCTCAACGCAGGGCAGCGCGCTCGTTGCTGGAAGATGTCAAGTGCGGCGGACGAGACGCAAGGTGGGAAAGGTGGCCTACCTTCGCCAGGTGGCCGGTTGGTGCCACGGAGGTGTGGGAGAGGGCATGGATTTTAACGTTCTGGGGTTCACGGCGGACGCGGAGCGCGTATATACGGCGCTGGTGGGAATGCCGCGGTGCACGGCGGCGGAGGTCGCGGACGTGTGCGGCCTGACCGCGCCCGCGGCGGGGAAGCTGCTGTCCGGCCTGGTCAGGGACGGCCTGGCGGTGCGCAGCGCGGGGCGGCCGCCGAGATTCTCGGCCACGGCTCCCGATGTCGCGGTCGGCGCGCTGATCCACGAACGGGAGCAGCAGCTCGGCGAGGCGCGGGCGCAGGTGCAGCGGCTGGTCGAGACGCACCGGGAGGCTGCCAGGATCAGCCACCCGGACATGGCCGCGGAGCTGCTGACGGACCGCGACGACATCAGCAAGGCGGTGCACCGGCTGACGACCGGGGCGCGCCGCGAGGTGTGCGCCTTCGACCGCCCTCCGTACGTCGACCGGCCTGGCAGCAACCTCGACGGCCAGCTGGAGCGCCAGCGGACGGGCGTGACCCACCGGGTGATCTACGACCGCGAGGCGGTGGCCTGGCCGGGCCGGCTCCAGGGCGACATCGTGCCGAGCGTCCGGGCCGGGGAACAGGCTCGAATGCGCCCGGAGTTGCCGCTCAAGCTGGTGATCAGCGACAGCCGTGCCGCGATCATTCCCTTCAGTCTGGCGCCGGGCGGCCAGTCCGCGGCGTACCTGATCCATCCGTCGCCGATGCTGGTGGCTCTGCAGTCGCTGTTCGAGGCGCAGTGGGAGCGGGCGATCCCGCTGGGGGAGGCGGCCGGTCCGATTTCGGCGGAAACGGGGCAGCCGGATGCTGAGACCCTGGCCCTGGTGAGCCTGTTGGCCGCGGGGCTCACGGACGCGGTCATAGCCCGCACGCAGGGCTGGAGCGCCCGGACCACGCAGCGGCGCATCCACCGCCTGATGACCGAACTTGGCGCGTCCACCCGTTTCCAGACGGGGCTGGCGGCGGCGCGGCGGGGGTGGCTCTGAGCCTTCGACCGCGGGCGTAATTCCCTTGCCGGGGGTCGCGGCCCGATTCTCGGCAGGGTGACATTCATGAGGTCGCCGCGTGGTTCTCGCGGACATGGTCACCCGGATCCAGGAGCCCCTGATCACCCTGCTGGACACCCCGTCAGCTGGGTGGAAGTGCTGGGCTTCGGCAGCGGAGCGCTCTGCGTCTGGCTCGTCGCCCGCCGGCACATCGCCAACTGGCCGATCGACATCGCGACCTCTTCTTCATCCTCCTCTTCGCGGGCGCCGGACTGGACGCGGACGCCGCCCTCCAGGTCGTCTACGTGGCGCTGGCCGGGTACGGATGGTGGTCGCGGATCGCCGGTGCCTCAGTGCATCTCGCCGTCTGCTGCACCGACGCCCGCACCTCGCGGATCCTGGCCGCCGCGACGGCGCTCGCCACCGTCTTCCTGACCCTCCTCCTCGACCGGGCCACCGACTCAACGGTGCCCTTCTGGGGCGCGCTCACCAAGGCGCTCTCGCTGGCCGCTCCGTATGGCCAGTGCCGGAAGAAGATCGAGTCCTGGTACCTGTGGATCGCCGCCGACGTCATCTACATCCCGCTGTACGCGTACAAGGCGCTCTATCTCACCTCGCTCCTCTACGCGGGCTTCCTGCTGCTGTGCGCGGTCGGACTGCGCGCGTGGCTCGGCGAGTCGACGGCAGCGGCCCGTAGTAAGGAGGCCCTGGCGTGAGCGAGTTCGACCACGGGCTGGTGGGGCAAGTTCTATCCGCCGCACGCGGGCCACCACCACCTGGTCCGCACCGCCGCCGAGCGATGCAGCCGGCTCACGGTGCTGGTGTGCACCTCCGCCGTGGTCGATCCCGCTCGCGGACCGGGTGGCGTGGATGCGCGAGGAGCACCCGGAGGTGAGCATCGAGGTCGTCGGCGCGGTCGACGACATACCCGTCGACATCTCCGACCCCGCGGTATGGGACGTTCACATGGCCATCTTCCGCTCCGCCGTCCCCGATCCGGTGGACGCCGTCTTCACCTCCGAGACGTACGGCGACGAACTCGGCCGCCGCTTCGGCGCGACCTCGGTGACCGTCGACGTCGTCCGCACGACCTACCCGGTCTCGGGCACCGCCTTCCGCAAGGACCCGGTGCGCTGCTGGCCGTACCTGGCCGCCCCGGTACGCGCGTCGCTGACCCGCCGCGTGGGCGTCGTCGGCGCGGAGTCGACGGGTACCACGACCATGGCCGAGGCCCTGGCGGAGCACTACCGTGCGCGCGGCGGGGTGTGGGCGGCGACGCGGTGGGTGCCGGAGTACGGGCGCACGTACAGCGAGGAGAAGTACGCACAACTCCTGGCGGCCAATCCGAACACGCTGTTCAACGACGTCACCTGGAACTCCGAGGAATTCGAGCTGATCGCCGAGCACCAACTCGCCAGCGAGGACGCGGCAGCGCGCGCAGGTTCCCCCGTCCTGTTCTGCGACACGGACGCCCTGGCCACGACCATCTGGCACGAGCGCTACATGGGCGCCCCCAACCCCCAGGTGGAATCCATCGCCGCCCGCGCCGCCACCACCTCTGGCTCCTCACAGACGACGCCGGCGTCCCCTTCGAAGACGACGGCCTCCGCGACGGCGAACCCTTCCGCTCATGGATGACGACCCGCTTCCGCGAGGAGCTCACCCGCCGAGCCCTCCCGCACGTGCTCCTGACCGGCCCCCACGCCCAGCGCCTGCGCACAGCAGTGTCCTCCGTCGACGCGCTCCTCACCCGCGCCTGGCAGTTCGCCGCCCCACTCCCGGAGCGAGGGCGGCCCGACGGGCTGTAGTGACCCTCATTTCACCCGGGGCGGACCGAGGTGAGCTGTTCCACGGTCCGGCGCCGCGCGGCGTGGGACATCGGGCGTCATCAAGGAACGACGATGCGGAACTGACGCAGGGACGCCGCGAGATCCGATCCGCCCGCGTCGTCGTCCCGGAGGCGGTGCAGTTTCGCATTGGCGAATTCCTCGGCTGCCCGCAGGACCTCGGCGAAGAGTGCCCACCCGGCGACGGCCGATGCAGTGGCCGGCCTCCTGGGCTGCGACGGCACATGAGCAACGGCAGACCCCGCCCCGGCGGGCGCGGGCTGCTCGACCGGTACCTCGAGACGGCGGAGGTACTGGAGGGGCTGCTGGCCAGGGCATGAGGGAGACGGGGTGGGAGCCCGGTGGTGGCGTCTCGCCGCCGGGCTCCACCGCATTCCGCGCCAAGCTGCGCCTACCACCACTTGCACGGAAGAAGTCTCCTGGCGAGCCTGTGGTGGAGAGCGGTCGTGGGGGCAGCAACCGAAGTCTTCCTGACCCCCGACCGGGCCGACCGGGCGAAAACGGGGACAGTGAGGACACGCGGTGGTCCCTGAGGAGTACGCGGGCGCCGACGTAGCGATGCCTGTCTGCCTGCGGGACATGGGCAACGAATTCGTATCTCATCCTGCTGTTTCCGTCGTGCCGTCGGTTGTCCACTGATAGGGAATGTGGCAGGGGGACACGTCGTGGCGCCCTCTTCGACTTGTCCTGTGGAGGTACCCCCCTATGCCCAACCGGCCGACGACCGGCACCGCGCGTTCCGGCAGCAGCGATCCCGGGCTTGGCCGGCTGAAGTCTGTCCTGAACACGTGGCGCGATTCCCTGATCGATTTGGGTGGACGCAACCGGCTGCTCAACTTCCGTCATACCAGGACCGCCACGCTGGAGCTGACCACTCCGGATGCGTCCGCGCTGCTGGCGGGTCTGGCCCGCGGCTTGGACTTCGCACCGGTCGAGGAAGAGCTGGAGTCGGCCGACATGCCTCCTCGCCGGCGCCCTACGGACCGGTCCGGGCTGGTGACCCAGAAGGCGACTCAGGCCGCGCTGGATGCCGCACTGAACCAGCTACGGCAGAAGTCCGGCCAGATGTACAACGACTACGGACTGTGGGTGTTGTGGCTGGGCGTCGGCATGCTCGACTGGCGCGAGATGGGTGCGCACGAGAGCAGCGCGGCGCCCCTGTTGCTGGTCCCGGTCGAACTGCGCCGTGACGGACGCGGTCGTACGCGCCTTCACCTCGCCGATGACCAGGACCGGATCCACAATCCGGCGCTCGCGGTCAAGCTCGACCGGCTCGGTGTCGACTGGACCGCCGTCGCCCAGAGCGACGTCTCCGACTTCGGTGCTGTCCTTGCCGCGGCGCGCCGTGTCGCGGCCGGCCAGCAGGGATGGTCGGTCGGGGAACGGGTTGTCCTCGGTCTCTTCGCCTCGTACAAGGAGGCCATGTACCAGGATCTGCAGCAGAACGAGGAGCAGATCCTCGCCCACCCCCTGGTCCGGGCCGTCGGTCTCGGGCCCGACGCCGGTCTCCCCGACGACCTGATCGACTTCGAGCCACCAGAGCTGGACCGCATCGACGAGATCCAGCTCCCCGAGCGCACGCCGCTCGTCCTCGACGCTGACGCCTCGCAGCGGCAGTGCATCGCCGCCGCGCTGGACGGACGCTCCTTCGTTGTCAGCGGCCCGCCGGGAACGGGCAAGAGCCAGACCATCACCAACATGATCGCTTCCCTGATGCACACGGGGCGCAGCGTCCTGTTCGTCAGCGAGAAGGCCGCGGCGCTCGACGTCGTCCGCAACCGCCTGCGCAGCGTCGGCCTCGGCGACTTCGTCATGGCCCTGCACAGCGGCAGCACCACGAAGAGGGCAGTGGCCACCGAACTCGCCCGGGTACTGACCACGGAGGCGCGCGTCACCGGGGCCGCGGAACACGAACTCGACCAGGCGCGCCGCCTGCGCGAGGAACTGTCCGCCTACGCGGCCGCGATGAACCAGACCCGTGAACCGCTGCAGCGAACCCTGCACGACGTCTTGGGTCGCCTGGTTCTGCTGGAACAGGCCGATACCCCACAGCTGCCCCTGAGTGGCAGGAACACGGGCGCCGTCGGCAACCTCAGCGCCGCCGCCCTGCAGGAACTGATCACTGCCGCCGGAGCCGTCAGCCGCGCCTGGAGGCCGGCCGCCGAGGGTGAGGCATTCGCCTGGCGCGGCCTGGTGGGTGCCTCAGCCCTCACCATCGCCGAAGAGGCCGCCGACGCCCTGCGGGCGCTTCGGGCAGCCGCCGAGCGCCGGCCGTTCGCCACGGCTCTCCCCGAGCCGCGCACCGTGCACGACCTCAAGCAACTGGTACGGACACTGCGAGCAGCCCTTCCGGCCCGTCCCCCTGAGCCAGCGGTGACCCTTCCAGAAGACCTGTCGACCACCCTTGCCCAGCTCGCCGACCTGTTCGGCCTGCCCAAGCCGGGGACGCCCGAGAGCGCCTTCGCGCTTCTCGAACTGGCAGACCTCACCTCCGCCGAACGGCGCCCGCCCCGGCAATGGTTCGCCTCCGAGCCACTCGGCCGGGCCCACCAGGCCGCCGGTGAATTGCGATCCGCGCTCACCGCAGAGGCCGAAGCACGACGAGCCGCCGAGGACGTCTTTGGCGAGCAGGTCCTCACCTTCGAAGACCTTCCCGCTCTGGTACAGCGCTTCGCCGAACAGCACCGCGGGATGATGGCTCGCTTCTCCGCCCAGTACAAGGCCGACCGCGCGGCCGCGGTCGCCCTCTCCCGCAGCGGCATCTGGGACAAGTCCCTCACCGGACGGCTGGAGCAGGCACTCACCTGGCAGCGCGCCACAGCCGAGGCCGCCCGTCTTGCCGAAGCCCACCGCGACCTGCTCGCCCACTACACCCCACGCGCCCTCGACGACTTGGCCGACCTCGACCAGGCTCTGGCCACCGCCGATCGCATCGCCGAGCTGAGAGGGGAGACCGAGAGCCGGGACCTGCTCGCTTCGCACCTCGCCGACGACGCCGATCCCGATCCGCTGCCGGGCCTGCTCGCCCGCAGCGCCCGTGACGCGCTGTCCGACTGGTGCGACGCAGCTGACCAGCGGGCCACCCGCTGGTCCGAGTCCGCGACCGAGTTGCTGCAACTCTTCGACGCTCCCCGCCGGGGCCAGCTCTCCCCGGCGATGCTCGGTGCCCTCGGGCAGGCCCAGCAGGCGGTGGGCGTCTTCCTCGCCGACCCGCGTGGCCCGGAGGAGTGGCAGACCTACCGCGACGCTGTCGCCCTCCTCGACCGGCACGGCGCCGGTGACCTCGCACTGCGCGCCGCCGAGCGTACCGTTCCGGCCGAACAGTTCCCCGCCGTCGTCGAGCAGGCGGTACTCAAGGCCTGGGCCGACGCCCTGCTCGCCTCCGACTCCCGGCTGCGCACCACCCGTTCCGCCGACCTCGACGCCCGCGTCGCCTCCTTCCAGGAAGCCGACCGCCGACTGGTCGCCGCAGCGGGCGGAGCCGTCATCGAAGCCTGCAACCGGCGCCGTCCGCGCCGCTTCGGGAACGGCGCCTCGGCCGTGATCACCCGCGAGGCGGAGAAGAAGACCCGGCACATGCCGGTGCGCGAGTTGCTGGGCCGCACCCGCGAGGTCGTGCAGACCATCAAGCCCTGCTTCATGATGAGCCCGCTCACGGTCAGCCAGTTCCTGCCCGCCGACTACCACTTCGACGTGGTCATCTTCGACGAGGCGTCCCAGGTCCGCCCCAGCGACGCGATCAACTGCATCTACCGGGGCAGCTCTCTGGTCGTCGCCGGCGACTCCAAGCAGCTGCCGCCCACCTCGTTCTTCGACTCGTCCGTCGAGGACGACTCCGACCAGTACGACCAGGACGGACCCGACTCCTTCGAGTCCCTGCTCGACGCCTGCAAGGCAGGCGCCATGCGCGAGCTGCCGCTTCGCTGGCACTACCGCAGCCGCCACGAGGACCTGATCACCTTCAGCAACCGGTCCTTCTACGACAACTCCATGATCACCTTCCCCGGCGCGCTCGACCACGGCAACGACGTCGGCGTCTCCTACCTCCGGGCGACGGGCGCATACGACCGCGGCGGCCGCCGCGACAACCGGATCGAAGCAGCACTCGTCGCTGAACGCGTCATCCATCACTTCGACACCCGCCCTGGCCGCACGCTCGGCGTCGTCGCCCTCTCCCAGGCCCAGGCCTCCGCCATCGACCAGGCCGTGCAGCAGGCCCGGCTGCACCGGCCCGACCTGGACCACTGCTTCACTGAGGACCGCCTCGACGGCTTCTTCGTCAAGAACCTCGAGTCCGTGCAGGGCGACGAGCGCGACGCCATGATCATGTCCATCGGCTACGGTCCGGACGAACACGGCAAGCTCGCCACCAACTTCGGCCCCATTAACCGCGACGGCGGTTGGCGTCGCCTCAACGTCGCCGTGACCCGTGCCCGCTACCGCATGGAGGTCGTTGCCTCCTTCCACGGCACCGCGCTCGCCGACAGCCAGAAGGAGAGCGTCCAGCACCTCAAGCGCTATCTGGAGTACGCCGAGAACGGGCCCGCCGTCCTGGCCCACGACATCGTCCGAGGCCCCGACGAGACCGAGAGCCCCTTCGAGGAATCCGTCCTGAAGGTGCTGCGCGGCTGGGGCTACGACGTCCAGCCCCAGGTCGGCGTCGCCGGCTTCCGCATCGACCTCGGCCTGCGCCACCCTGACGCCCCCGGCTCCTACGCCCTTGGCATCGAATGCGACGGTGCCATGTACCACTCCTCCAAGGCCGCCCGCGACCGCGATCGCCTGCGCGAACAGGTCCTGGCCGGCCTCGGATGGCGCCTCTACCGCATCTGGGGCACCGACTGGTACCGAGGGCGCACCGCCGCCGAGCTGCGGCTGCGCGAGGCAGTCGAGCAGGCAGTCGCCCGACGTCCGCTCCCGGTCTCCGGGGCGGCGCAGACCGTTGGCTCGGAGGAGGCAGGCGGCGGGATCGGCCGTCAGCGCAGCATGCCGCCGGACGCCAGACCTGCCGTGGTGCCGGTAGAGCCCGAGCGGGTCCCGGTGGACACCGAGCCGGAGCGGCCCTGGAGCGCAATGTACGAGGTATGCGACATGACCGTCAGCTCCCTGTACGAGCTCCACACCCCGGAAGCCCGGCCCCAGCTGAAGACTCTGCTGACCAGGGTCATTGCCATCGAGGGCCCCATCCACGAGGAACTGCTGGTGCAGCGCGCCCGCGAGGCATGGGGTGTGGCCAGGGCGGGCAACCGCATCCGCGACAACGTCCGCGAGGTCGTAGGAGGGCTCGAGCGTTCCGGGATGATCTCAGTCCGTACCGACTTCCTGGACGTGGCCGGCCGGGACGAGCTGAAGGCCCGCCACCCCGACGGCGATGACGCGCCACGCAAGGCCGCGCATATTGCCGCCGCGGAGCGCCAGCTTGCCCTCTACGAGCTCGCAGCGGAATGCCCGGGCATGTCACGGGACGAATTGATCCGGGAAGCATGCGACTTCTTCGGCTGGCGGCGGATAGGACGCGACATCCGCGGATTCCTGGAGACCGACATCGCGGATCTCTACGGCCAGGGGAAGCTCATGGGCTCGGACGGGGGCATCACAGCGGTGCGGTGAGCCATGCCTCAGGCACGCGCCGCGTACCCGTGGGCTCATGTCCTTGGCCGCGGCAGTCGCATTTGCCTCCCCGTCGAAGTATTGGAGCACCTATTTGATGGCCTCAGCGAGGGCGATGCGGCGGCAGTTGCCCACCCTGACGCCCGGTTGTTCCAACGCGCGTGCCCCTCGTAGCAGTCGCTGAATGCCCTGAGGTGCGGAGATTCTCCTAGGGGCCCCCGAGAGGTGGTGCACGTTCAGGGGCACGGACGCCCACTTTGGCGGAGTGTGCCGTGACCGGGCTTACAACTCCGGGGATGTGGCTACCGTGGGTGGCCCGGTGTGCTCCACCACTGACGCGCACTACGGGGCCGGGGCCGTTCCGTCGAGGGGGAACTGTGGAGAACTGGATCTACATCCTCAACCCGAACTTGGACACCCTCGACGGGTTGCCGTCCAACCGGCACATCATGCTGCGGCTCGCCGAGAGCGCCTCACCGCACCTCGACCTGTGGCTCCGCCGACGCAACCGCATGAAGCCGGGCGACCGCCTGTGGATCTTCTTCAGCCAACCGGAATCGGCTGTCGCCGCTGTGGCCGAGGTCGACGCGGTACCCCGACCAGAGCCCGACGACTTCGAGCGCCCCTACCGAGTCAAGGCGACGTTGTTGCCAAAGGCCACTCGCGCGCTGCACCGCGAACCGGTCCCCCTCGCGGAACTGCAACTTCTCCAGGTTCGCTCGGTGCAGAAGGTCAAGGCTGCCTTCTTGCCGACCCTGTTGGCCCGATCGGGCCTGTGAGCGGGGCCTTTCCCACGAAGATGAGCCTTCACCATCATCTGCCGCATGAGTACCCTTGATCACATCGTCATTGCGGCCCGACGGGCTTCCGCTCCGCTCCGGTGGAGTCTCGAAGGACATGCCCCCACCCGCACGAGTCACTTCGTGCTGCCTGGGGGAAATCCTTGCTGCTCCGCGCGTCAGCCAGGACGGTCGCCGTCATGGCCCATGACGGGTCGCTCATCCATCACCTCATCGAGCAGTTCGTTCACATGCACGGCTACCGGCCCGGCACGTCCGAGACCCGATCCTGGGAGCGCAGCATCCCGGCACTGACTGCGGCGCTCAACGACGCCGGTCTCGGGGACGTAGAGGTCATGCTGGAGTACGCGCTGCCGCTGAACAGCAAGCGCGCCGACGCTGTGGTCGCCGGCGTGCACCCGGTCACCGGGGAGCCGTCCTACGTCGTCGTCGAGCTGAAGCAGTGGAGCCAGGCCGCCCCGCACGACGACGATCCGGAATTGTGCCAGATCGACGCCTATGCGCGACCGGTCCTCAACCCCATCGAGCAAGTACGGCGCTACTGCGAATACCTGGTCAACTTCAACGGCGCCGTCGCTGAGCATCCGGAGCGAGTCAGCGGCGTGGCGTACCTTCACAATGCGACCGAATTCGGCGTGAGCGGCCTGCGGGAGATCGAGCGGGACGACCGGGGCCGGATGTTCACCGCGGAGGGCCGGGGCGCGTTCCTCGACTTTCTGCGCAACAGGCTGAGCAATAGGCGCTTGGGCGCTCGCGCTGCGGACGAGCTCCTCGCGGGCAAGACGGTTCCGTCCAGGCAACTGATGGCCGTCGCGGCACAGGAAGTGCGCGAGCGGGAGCAGTTCGTTCTGCTGGACGAGCAGCAGGTGGCGTACCGCCTGGTGCTCAATGCCGTACGTAAGGCGAAGCAGTCCGACCACAAGGAGGTCGTGGTCGTCACCGGTGGACCCGGCACCGGTAAGAGCGTCATCGCGCTGTCCCTGCTCGGAGAGCTGTACCGGCAGGGTGTTCCGGCCCTGCACGCCACTGGCTCCCAGTCGTTCACGAAGACCATGCGCAAGGTGGCCGGCGCCCGCAAGCGCGAGGTGCAGGAGCTGTTCAAGTACTTCAACAGCTTTATGACGACCGAGAAGAACACGCTCGACGTGGTGATCTGCGACGAGTCCCACCGCATCCGGGAGACGTCCGCGAACCGCTACACCGCGGCTACCCACCGCACGGGAAAGCCCCAGATCGACGAACTCCTTGACGTGGCTCGCGTTCCTGTCTTCCTCCTCGACGAGCACCAAGTTGTGCGCCCCGGGGAGATGGGCACGGTTGCCGAGATCAAGGCGGCCGCGGCCCGCAAGGGACTCGCCTGCCGTGTTGTTCCGCTGGAGAGCCAGTTCCGCTGCGGCGGCAGCGACGCCTACCTGCGGTGGGTGGTACGGCTCCTTGGCCTCGAGCCGGGTGGTGCGGTGACGTGGGAGCCGGACGACCGCATGAAGCTCTTGGTCGCCGAGAGCCCGCAGGAGATGGAGGCGTTCCTCAAGGAGCGCCGTGCCCAGGGTTACGGGGCACGCATGTCCGCCGGCTACTGCTGGCCGTGGTCACCGGAGCCGAAACCCGGCGACCCGCTCCCGGCGGACGTTGTGATCGGCGACTGGGCCCGCCCCTGGAACCTGCGAGGGGAACGCGCTATTTCCGGGGCGCCCCCGTCCGCCCTTTGGGCGACCGACCCGGCCGGCTTCGGCCAGATCGGCTGTGTCTACACCGCGCAGGGCTTCGAGTACGACTGGTCCGGCGTCATCATCGGCCCTGACCTGGTCTGGCGCGGCGACCTCTGGGTCACCGACCGTACGAAGTCCAAGGACCCGGTCTTCAAGAAGTCCACACCGGACGCAGACGTGGACCGCCTGATCCGGAACACCTACAAGGTCCTGCTGACGCGGGGGATGGTCGGAACGGTCGTGTACTCGACGGACCCGGAGACTCGGGAGAAGCTGCGCGAACTGGTGGGCGTGGACCGGAGCGACGCTCTGGTTTGATCAGCACCCGTGCGGTCCCCACCGGCAGCTGGCAAATGCCGACCGCATGACCGATCGATTTCATAAGATTCTTCATACCGGTTGCGGCCCGACGGGCTTCCTCGATGGACACGCCCCCACCCGCACGAGTCACTCGTGCCCTGGGGGATCCACGTCGTGCCCATGCTCCTGCTGAAGCTTTCCGCGGCGGACCTGCTCACTCTCAACTCCAGGCGTCGGATGGTGCCGCACCTGGCAGCCCGATGGAAGCACTTCCGCGGGGCTGAGGCTTCAGAGTCGGAACGCGCCGCGTGGGCCGAGAGCCTGGTTCACCTCGCCAAGGACTTGGTGGCAGCCGGCCGAGGTGACGTGCAAATGATCGTCGAGTGCGCGGCGACACTTGACCAACCGGAGAATCCCAACGACCTCCGCCTCATCGACGTCGTTCTGGTCGGCAAGCACCCGGAGAGCCGTAATCTGTCGATCCAGCTCGTCGAGCTGAAACGGTGGTCGTCGGTGACACGGGTCGAAGCTGCCATAGCCGAACTGGTACGAGTGCCGGGCATGATCGATCTGAAGAAGCATCCGGCTGCGCAACTGCGTGAGTACTACGAACTCTTCACCGGTACGCGAGGGCCTCTGCAAGGAATCTCGTTCGAGTGTGGCGGTTTCGCGTACCTACACAATGCCACGGATGAGTCCGTCCAGGTTCTTACCGATTTTGGCGCCCCTACCGGCGCCTACGCCCGCATGTACACCAAGGACGGTCGCGCACAACTGCTCTCCGATCTACGGAAGCACTTCGCGGAGGACGGAGGTGCCTCGGCCGCCGAGCAGTTCCTTGACCGCATGTGTTTACGCAATACTCCTCTGCTCGATGCCATGATCATGTCGCGAGGGGAGGACACCGTCTTCACCTTGCGCGGTGCGCAGCAGCAAGTAGCGGAGGACGTCATGGAGACCGCTGGCAAAGTCCTCGGGGACCCGGACCGGCCCGCCCTCGTTCCGGACGACAGGCAGGTCGTCTTCCTGGTGACCGGAGGCGCCGGCACGGGCAAGAGCGCCATCGGTCTCGAGATCAAGGCGGCACTCGAGGCCCAGGGACGGACAGTGAATTACGCCAGCGGGAGTCGTGCTTTCAACGGCGCGATGCAGGAACACGTGGGCTACGGCGACAGGGAGTTCAGGGAGAGCTTCACCTATTTCAGCAGTTTCGTCACCCCGCCCGAACCGCGTCTGGACGTACTGATCTGCGACGAGGCCCACCGTCTCCGGGACCGCTCCACCAACCGATTCTGGCGCCCTGAGCAGCAGGGGACGAAACCGCAGGTGGACGAACTATTGGATGCCTCGCGCGTGACCGTGTTCTTCCTGGACGAGAGCCAGTCCGTGAGACCGAACGAAGTGGGCACGGTCGCGTTGATCGAGGACGCCGCAGCACGGCGTGGCGCACAGCTGGTCCGCTACCGGCTCCGCGAACACTTCCGCTGCGGGGGCAGCGATGCCTACGTCCGCTGGGTGCGAGCCGTTCTGGGTTTGTCGCCTGACCACCCGGAAAAGTGGACGCCGGACGGGCTCATGCACATCGAAGTGGCCGACGCCCCCGAGGAACTGGAAAGAATCATCCGGACTGAAGCCAGGACCGGAGCCTCGGCTCGTATGGTGGCTGGCTACTGCTGGCCCTGGACCAAGCCGCAGGGCCCGGAGGGACGGCTCGAAGCGGACGTCCGCATCGGTGACTGGCACCGCCCCTGGAACGCCGACAGCGAGAGCTTCTGCGAGAACGGCAGCGCCCCGCCTTCGAAGATCTGGTCCGTGCACCCGGCCGGTCTCGACCAGATCGGCTGTGTCTACACGGCGCAGGGCCTCGAATGGGACTGGTGCGGCGTTGTCATGGGTGACGACATGGTCCGCCGTGACGGGCGCTGGGTCTTCCAGCGTGGCAAGGAACGCAAGGAAGCCGGAACGGGAGTCAAGCGGGTATCCGTACCGGGGTCTTTCGATCCGAAGGTGCGGGCGGGCAATCTCGACGACGACGAATTCGCCCGGTGTGTACGCCATGCCTACCACGTGCTGATGACCCGGGCGAGTCGCGCAACCGTGCTCTACTCGACGGATGAGGAGACGCGTGCGTATCTGAGGACGATGGTCGGCGAGGTCCAGATCCACGGTCTGCGCCCCACCTGGGAGAACCTTCCCCCTGCCGCACGGGTGCCCCATCTTCCGCGCCCGAAGCGCGGCAGCGGGAAACGCAAGCGTGATCGCAAGGCGAGATCGCAGGCCGGCCAGCGGCCCTTGTTCTGAGTGCCCGAGGAGTGGGAGTGGCGGGCTCGCCGGGCCCGCCACATGCCCGCCTCAGACGAGCAGGCGCGCTGCCGCCGTCAGGGCCGCCAACACGAGGTTGGAGACGACTCCGGCGGCGGCGCCGACCAGGACCTCACGGATCCAGGTACGACGCGCAGGCTTGTACTCGACAGGGTTGATCACGGACCACTCCTCGGACGTGGGTTCGGAATGGCAGGGGTCGCCCTACCGGGCATCCGCCCTCACGCGAGGTGAGGTCCTGTGGAGGCTCTGCCGTCCGGCACCCACGGCCGTCGAAACGGTCCGGGAAACCTGCTCTCGTACCCTCCGGGAAGGTGCGCAGCGCCAAGAACCCTATCGCACAAAGGAGTTAGTTTGCCGGGTCGTGGTCTCGACGCCGGCCTCGGGCAGGTCGAGTTCGGCCCACACCGACTTGCCGACGTTGGGGCGGGGGTTGGTGCCCCACCTCGTCGACGAGGCCTTCGAGCGGACCAAGAAGGTCGGCACCCAGGTGTGGGACACCCTGCTCGGCTCCGACAAGGCGACGACCGGCGCGGACGCCGAGTCGTTCCGGCTGACCTACCCCTTCTCGCCGGCGTTCATGGACACCCTCGTCCACATCTCGTCCGCGCTGCAGCGCTCCCGTACCGGTCTGAAGCTGATGGGCCAGCTCCTCGCCGACCACCGGGACGACCTGCGGCTCGGGCAGCTCGTGCCGGTCGGCGACCTCTACCCGGTGATTGCGGAGGGTGGCGACAAGCCCTTCACCGACAGTCTGAAGGTCGTTTTCGAGGCCGCCGACAAGCTCTATAAGACCAAGCTGCGGCCGTACCTGCTCACCACCTACGACGTGACCGAGGACGACGTCGAGCAGTTCCTCCACCGGCCGGACACGCTCCCAGACCCCCAGCTGGCCAACCGCTGCCGCATGTTCGTCGGCGACAACCGGCTCGTCTGCACGCTCTTGCTCTCCGCGCTCGCGCCCAGCGTGCCCGCCCTGGCCGAGCTGACCATCCGCCGGCTCGGCGCGCTCAACCACGGCTCCGTCATGGCGCCGATCCCGGGCAGCGAGGTCGGCATCATCAAGAACAAGGTCGCCGAGTGGGCGGCACGGTTCCCCGAGATCAAGGAGACCGGCACCGACGCCAACCCGGGCGTACGGTTGGAGCTCTCCGGCGTCGACGTGGACTCGGTCATCGCCAACGCGCAGGTCAACGACAACCCCGCCAACCGCCTGGCGCTCGCCAAGCGGCTGCTGTCGGAGGAGATCGGCGTCGACCACGGCCAGTTCAGCGACGAGCTGGCGTTCGTGTGGCGCGGCACCGCCCGCACCGTCGAGATCGTCTTCGGGAACCTCTCCGACGAGGACGAGCTGCCCGACCACGACCTGATGCCGCAGGAGGAGGGCCGCTGGCGGATCGCCGTCGACCTGCCCTTCGACGAGGGCGAGAAGGGGCCCGTCGAGGACGCCGAGCGGATGCGCCGACTGCGCGAGCGCCAGCAGGGCGAGCGGTCCCGCACCGTCGCCTGGCTGCCCGCGCACCTGTCCGCGCAGCGCTTCGCCGACTTCCGGCGCCTGGTCGTCATCGACAAGGCCCTCGCCGACGAGCACCGCTTCGACACCCAGTACGCGGGCCACCTCAACGCCGACAACCGCAGCCGCGCCAAGGGACTTCTGGAGACCCAGCGGGAGGCGCTGCTGAAGCAGGTCAAGGGCGCCTTCAAGCAGGCGTACGGGCTCGCGCAGAAGCAGGCCGCGGACGTCGTGGCGGGCTTCGACGACCACCTGGTGGCGCTGCCCGACGTCGACGACCTCACCCTGTCCTTCGGCCAGTCGCTCCACGACAGCAGTCGCCACGTGGCCGGCAAACTGCTCGCCCACCAGTACCCGGAGCACCCCAACCTCGACCCGGACGGCACCGACACCGCCGTCAAGCCCGCCGACGCGCGCAAGGTGTTCACCCACGTACGGGCCGCGGCCGAGGCCCGCGACGGACGCATCGAGGTGCCGGCCGCCGACCGCAAGCTGATGCAACGGATCGCAGGACCGCTTCGGCTCGGGCAGCAGAAGGAGGCGTACTTCGAGCTGTCCCGCTTCTGGGCCGACCACTTCCGCCAACTCGCCAGCAGCCAGGGCGTGACCGGTGACCTCAGCCTGATCACCCTCACCGACTGGACCGACAAGCCGTCCCCGCGCGGACTGCCCGACTTCCTCGCCAAGCTCGTCGTCGCTTCCTTCGCCGAAATGGACGACCGGGTGTGGGTGCGCGGCGGCACCGTCCTCGACCCCGCCCCCGAGCCGACGCAGATCAAGGACCACGACGCGCTGCGCAGCCAGCCCCTGCCCACCGAGGACGACTGGAACACGGCGCGACAGCGCTTCGAGACGATCTTCGGACAGAAGGCGCCGACGCTGCGCCGCGGACGCATGGTCAACCAGTTCGCGCGCCAGATCACCGAGTCGGCCCGTACTTTCCAGGAGCCGGCGGCCGACCTCGTACGGCAGTTGGAGGAGCACTCCGGCTTCCTCGCCCTGGACGAGACCGACGACTCAGGCCGGCTCGCGCTCGCGCGGCGCTCGCTGGAACTCCTCAAGGCCCTCGGCTCCACCGCCGGGCAGGGCGCGGCAGGCGCGAAGAAGACGGTGGAGACGCTCGCCTCCTTCGATCTGGGCGCGGTCAGCGCCGACCGCTACGGGACGTCCATCAAGCAGGCCCGCGCCGTCGCGGAAGCCCTCTCCGCGGCGTCCTGGCACACCCTCGAGCTCGCCTCCGGCGAGGGCCCTGAAGGAGTCGCCCTGCTCGACTCCCTGCGCAACGTGGCACGCGGCGATCAGCGCACCGGCGACCTGCGCGAGGCCCTCGGCCGTACCCAGCGCGAGATCCTGGCACTGGTGAAGCGCAACCGGGTGGTGGTCACCCCGCCGCCGGTGCCCACTCCGCCGCCTGCCGCGGGCGACATCTCCTTGAGTACGAACACCAGCCACCCGCCCGTGTCCGAGATCCCGCAGCCGACCGGCGGAGCCACTTCGCCCGGCGCCGTCCGGCGCTCGGGCGCACACAAGGCATCGGTATCCCAGGCCGCGGCCGCGCTCCAGGCGGAACTGGCCGACCTGCTGTCCCGCGAGCCGGATGCCACCATCGAAATCACCTGGCGGGTCGTCGACCGATGACCACCACGATCGCCGCCGCACCGGGCGCGGTCCGGCTGAACACCGCGACCGTCACCCAGTACCTGTCCGCCCAGTCGTCCCTCGCCGCCTCCCTCGTGGAGGGAGGCCGCGGCAAGCGCAGGTCGGTCCTGCTGCGGTCCGCGCCCCAGTGGGACGGCCCCGCCGAGCCCGTCTGGGGCGAGGGGCGCAGCGCCCGCATCGCCGCCGGACACTCTCCGCTGGCCGTCCACGAGCTCGTACTCGACCACCTCGGGGACAGGGCCCCGGGCCCCGCCGTCCTGGTCGTCCTCACGGACCGGGAACAGAACGAACTCGACCCGGCGATCCTCGCACGCGTCCACAAGCAGCGGATAGAGACCGTCGACAGCTGGGACGTGGTGCGCGAGGCCTTCGGCGCCGAGCACATCGACCCCCGGCTCAAGGACGCCAACTGGGCGGCGGAGGCGCTGCTCGACGCAACCCCGCCTGGCGGCTGGCCGTCCGTGGCAGGCGGCTGGCTGACCCGGCAGAGGGCACTCACCGCACTCGCGCTCCGTCGGCTGCGCCTCGGCCGCTACGACACCGAAAGCGGGGTACGCCGCCCCGCCGACGACCGGCTCGACGCCCACACTCTGCTGCACTGGTCGCTCAGTCGTGGCGGCCCCGAGCGACTCCTGGAGCTACGCGGCCCCGAGCGCGCCGGGCTCACCGCGTTCCTCGCCGAGGACGACCAGGCGGGTCTGGCCGGACGCGCCCTGCTCACGCTCGTCGATGCCGAGCACGGGGCGGACGCGGTGGCGTTCGGCCTGGTGTGCGCGGCACTGTGGCAGCACGCAGAGCCGGACGCGGAGACGTACCGGGCCAGGGGCCGGGCCGAGCGCTGGTTCGGTGAGCAGCCGCCGGCGACCGGAGAGCAGCTCGACGCCCTGGTATCCGTCTTCGGCCGGACCACCGAGGAGTACGTGTCATCGCTGCTCGCGACCGGCAGCAGCAGCGGTGGCGGTGAACCGGACGGCGTACGCGAGGTCCGACGCATCACCGGCACCGTTCTCGACAGGGCAGCCGCACTGGCCCGCCAGTTCGGAGCCGAAGCGGCCGTCGCCGCAAGCCCCGTCATGGCAGCCGGGCTTGAGGGACGGTTCACCGCCGTGGGCCGCACCCTTGCCGCAGGGCAGCCCCAGACCGCGGCCGACGCGATCAGCGTGCTGGCGGATCACCAGCTCGCGTCCACCTCGGACGCCCGCGCCCGCATCGAGCGGACGCGGATGGGGCAGCGGCTCAGCCAGTGGCTGGCCTCCGACCCGGCCGACGAGTCGCCCAGCGTCGGCGCTGCCATAAAACGCCACATCGAGGAGACTGGCTGGGTCGACCTCGCGCTGGAGCACATCGAGGGGGGCGGCGACTCCGATCCCGTACTGAAGGCTGCGTACGACACGCTCGGCACGCGGGTCCGCGAACGGCGCCGGGAGATCGACCGCGCCTTCGCCCGGACTCTCGCGGTCTGGACCGAGGCCGGCACGCAGCCCGGCACGATGCTGACCGTGGAGACGTTCCTCGACCAGGTCGTCAAGCCTGTGGTGAAGAACGCCGCCGGGCGGCGCCTGCTGTTGCTCGTGCTGGACGGAATGAGCGCCGCGATCGCCGGCGAACTGGCCGAGGAACTGCGTCAGTCCTGGGCGGAGTTCGATCCGCTGCCGTACGACGCGCCGCAGCGCCGCGCGATGGCGGCCGCCCTGCCGACTCTGACGGCCGTGTCCCGTACGTCACTGTTCGCGGGCGTTCTGATGAAGGGCACGCAGGCCGACGAGACGCGGCTGTTCCCCGCCCACAAGCTGTGGGGCGGCGCCCCGGCGGCGGTGTTCCACAAGGACGACCTGCGCACCGAGACCGCAGGCGACGCATTCGGCCCGGCACTCGCCCACGCCCTCGCTGACGGCAAGACCCACGTCGCCGTCGTCCTCAACACCATCGACGACCGGCTCGCCAAGGAGCAGAAGCTCGGCGACGGCGCCTGGCGCGTCGACGACGTCGCCGCGCTCCGCGAGCTCCTCCGAGTCGCCGCCGCCCAGGGCATGATGGTCATCCTCACCAGTGACCACGGGCACGTCATCGACCGCCACGGAGCCAAGACCGACGCCGCCGACCCCGCCTCCGCCCGTCACCGCCTCCCCGGTGGCCAGCTCGCGGATCAGGAGATCGCGTTGTCCGGTCCCCGGGTCGTCTGGCCCGAGCCCGGAGCGTCGATCGTCGCCCTGTGGGACGCCGACTCCCGCTACACCGCGCTCAAGGCCGGCTACCACGGTGGAGCCTCCCTGGCGGAGTTCACCATCCCGGTCCTGGCCTTCCTGCCGTTCGGCGCGGAAGCCCCCCAAGGGTGGCGCGAGCTGGGCGACCAGCGGCCGGCATGGTGGTCCCCGGAGACACGGCCCGCCCGCGCCGACCGCCCGGCGATCACCGCGCCGCCCGTGAAGAAGACCGCCGCCAAGCCGAAGAAGAAGGAAGCCGAACTCGCCAAGACCCACGACTCCCTCTTCGACGTGGCCCTGACGACCGGCGGCGACGACGCCCTCCTCACCCCCACGCTGGTGTCACCGGACGAGACCCTCATCGCCTCACTGCTCGCCTCGGACGCCTACCAGGCCCAAATCGGGCTGCTGGCACGCAAGCCGAAGCCGGAACAGGTGGAGAAGGCGCTCGCCGCACTGCTCGACGCAGGCGGCACCCTCCCCGTGACCGCCCTCGCGCAGCGCATCGGCATGCCGCCGGGCCGTGGCGACGGCTTCGCCGCCGTCCTTCGGCAGCTGCTCAACTTCGACGGTGTGCAGGTTCTCGAGACACTGCCCGATGGACGGACATTGCGGCTCAGCACCAGCCTGCTGCGCGACCAGTTCGAACTGAGGTAACCCGGCGGGGGAAGAACGTCAGGAGACGAAGTCCCGGAGCAGCTTGGCGAAGCTCGTCAGCTCGCGAATCTGCTGCTCCGGGAGCGGCTCCTCGTCGAAGTGGGCGATCCGGTTGCGGATCGCCTTCACCCGCCGGAGGTGGCCGATGAACTGGTTCCGGTCCATCGCGGGCCAGTTCAATGCCGCCCAGTTGACGTCAGCCCGCTGGGCTTGAGCCGCATTGTGCTGGTCTCCGTTCAAGAGCTTCAGGTAGTCGCCGAAGACGAGATCCGCGACCAAGCCGGAATTCCCGTAGCTCTGGGCTGCCTTGATCGTCTCCTGGTCCAGTGCAGCGCCGAGGCAGCGGCGCAGAAGCGATTCGATCTCTCCCACTACGAAGAACGGCCGGGCCGACCCCTCGAAGCGGTCGGTGACGTCGTCAGTGGTCACGATGCCGCAGAAGCAACCGTTGCCGTCGCGGAGGAGGAGGTAGCCGTGCTCCCTGAGCGTGGGCAGGGCGCTGAAGAGTTCTTGCCGGGCGTCAACGACCGGCAGCGACTCCTTGTCCATCGCGTTCTCCAGCGTGGGTTCCTTACCCGCTTGGTACATCCGAGCCAGGGAACGCCAGGTGACCACGCCGTGCAGCGTCGTCATGCCCGTCGTCACGGGCAACTGGGCCAGGCCGTGGGCGTGCATCAGCCAGGTGGCCTGGGAGAGCGCGTGGCCCAGACCGACGGACCTGACCCCACGGCGCGCAGCGGGAAGATGTTCGAGCAGCAAGCGCTGGGGCAGCGCGCGGGAAGGCAGTGCTTCCTCGCGCTCGTCCTCAGCCGTCGCGGCATCCGACTCTGCGGCAGCCGGCCGCTGTCCGGGGACGGCGGCCAGAGGGACGATCTCGACTTCGCCGCGTGCGCTGCACACGGCGAAGTCGGGGAGCGTGGTCAGTCCTGCGTCCGCGAGGCACTGCGAGATCAGGTGCACGCTCTGGTGGTCGCGCACCCGTACCTGGAAGAGGTCCAGGATCCCCTGCACGGGCATGGTGGTGCCCTTGCACGCCAGCAACTGCTCTTGAGAAGGCACGGCGTTCATCGCTGCTCGCCCCCCGGCAGCTCACGGTGCATGGTCCGCTTGCCCATGGCCGAGCGCACCAGTTCCTGGAGCTGCATCGAGCGGTCCCGGTAGAAGCGCTCGTAGTCGTTCGCCCGCAGCGCCTCGGGATCGATCAGATGCGTGGCAACCACATCGTCGAACCATTCGGGGCGCATGTCCGAGGCCGCGGCGAGCGTCGGGAGGTAGGAACTGGGCTGGCCCGTCATGGCCTGTGCGGCGCGATAGGAAAGCGGCGTCTTGTTGACGATGGAGTTCGTCGGGGGATGGCTCGAGCCCGGGTTGCTCTCGTTCATCCGCTCGACCCATGCCTTGCTGAAGATCTGTCGGAGGTCCACCGAATACTCCGACAGCTTGCTCGGGCTCAACGGAGCGCCGGTGTGGTGCCAGTCGACCGCACCCTGCTTGATCAGCAGGGCGTAGATGCCCTTGTAGGCCGCGCTGTTGCGCGTGGTGAGGTTGTCCAGGCGGTCGGAGATGAAGAACGCGTCACCGACTGTGTCGGGCGCGATGCCGGCGTCTCTGATCCAGGCGATGAGCTGCTCGACGTCACGAGTGAACCTGGTTTCCGTCGAACCGCCATACATCTCTCCCAGCACGCCGCACCAGTACCACTGAGAGATCATCTCCTCGGCGCGCTGACTGTCGGTCTCCTCACCGATGATCGCCCGCACGGCGGCCAGGGGTACCAGCTGGGTGCGGTACGGCAGGTCGGCGGAACGGACGATGCACTGCTGCTGGAGAAACTCCCCGACCCAGGCGAAAGCGTCGGCCACCTGGGGTGCCAGCCGCACGAAATCGGCCAACGGCAGCTCGAGCAGATCACGCCGCTTGCAGGAGACCGCTGTGCCGGTGCCCGACTGCTTCCGTTCCCAGGTACGGGCCAGAGCCACTGCCTGGAGGAAGTCGCTGCTGCTGAGACCGTTCTCGAGGCCCTTCTCCAACTGCCCGAAGACCGGGTACTTACCCGCCAGATTCTCCTTGATGTCCCGCCACACGTCGGGGAGGCGGTAGTAGTCGCCGTTGTCACGGACGTAGTCGCGGTCGCCGGCGTACGTGGCGGTCAGCAGCTCGAACACGTTCAGAGGCACGCCGCCCGTGTTCACCCGCTCGAAGACCGCGCAGACCGCCTCCATCGAGGTCGAGGCCGCCAGACGGATCATGGGCACCTGGAACGTGCGGATCTGCTGGAGGACCAGCTCGTCGAACTTCCCCCACAGGTCCCAGTTCCGGTCTTCGTCCGCCTTGATGTACGACTTCTTCCAGGCGTTCACCCTCACGCTGTCGAAGATGAAGTGCAGCGGGAAAAGACCGGCTGCGCACTCCTTCTCCTCGGTACTGAGATCGAGGACGACCGTGCGGTTGAAGTCGGTCCGCAGGACCTTGTCCTCCGGCACGGAGATCACCGACTCGTCACGGTCGGTGGATGGTCCGACGGCCTTGGCGACGTCGATGTAGTACCAGCGCCTGATCGGCTTGTTGCGGGCATCCGCCGTCTCAACCGGGACGTCCAGGCACAGGGCCTGGAACAGAGAGGTGAGGCGTTGCTGGCCGTCCAGCAGCAACAACTCAGGCTCGCGGTGTTCGTTCGGCTGCCCGGCGCCGGTGAGCGTACGTGCCCGGAAGGGCGAGGCGGCACCGGTCTGGAGTGTCATGACGACACCCAGAGGGTAGTCGAGGGTCACCGTGGCGATGATGGCCCGGATACGGTCGTCGTCCCACTTCCACTCGCGCTGGAAGTCCGGTAGCTGCAGTGTCCCCGAGGCGACGTCCGCGAGCAGTTCCTTGAGCTTGACGTTGTCGAGCGCAGCCATCTAAAGGCTCCCCCATTGCCTCGCACCACCCTGTACAGAGAGTGATTTCACCAACATGATCGGGTTACCGTCAACCCATTCGGCCAAGCCCGTCACAATCGCTGCCCTGACCGCCACAGGCTGCGGGCTCGAGGGGCGTACGGCACAAGCGTGACAATGGGACACTGGCGCATGTGAGTGCCACCGGATCCACACGTCCCACCCAGGTCAGCGCGGCACGCCGCCGCGCTGTCGTCGATGCGCTGCGGCGCGGAGCCGTGCCAGAAAGCGGGCTCGACCTGCTCGCCACCGGGCTCGACCGGTTCGAGGCTGCGCTCGACGCGGAACTGGACACAGTCGCCTCCGGTGGGTCGGTGTTCAAGGCCGTCCGAGGTGAGTACGGCTCCGGAAAGACCTTCTTCACCCGGTGGCTGGGGGAGCGGGCCAAGCGACGGAACTTCGCGGTGGCCGAGATCCAGATCTCGGAGAACGAGACTCCCCTCCACAAGCTGGAGACCGTCTACCGCAGGCTCACCGAGAGACTCACCACCTCCAGCTTTCCGCCCAGTGCGCTGCGGTCCGTGGTCGACGCCTGGTTCTATGCGCTGGAGGAGGACGCCCTCGCCGCCGGCGCCACCGAGGATGAACTGCCGGGTGAGGTGGAGAAGCTGCTCCTGGCTCGCCTCGCAGAGGTGTCGCGCCACGCCCCGTCCTTCGCTGCCGCCCTGCGCGGCTACCGGGCAGCGCTGGCCGAGGGTGACGAGGCCACCGCGGCCGCAGTGATGGCCTGGCTCGGCGGGCAGCCACACGTCGCAGCGGCCGCGCGCCGAGCCGCGGGTGTGCGAGGGGACCTCGACCACTTCGGGGCGCTCGGCTTCCTGCAGGGCCTGCTCACCGTCTTGCGAGATTCCGGGCACGCAGGACTGTTCGTCGTCCTCGACGAAGTGGAGACACTCGCCCGTGCAGATCGACCCCTTCTGAACCGGGTCGGTGGGGGTGGCGTCGACGGTCACCCAGGACTGGCCGCCGTCGTAGGTGGTGGCCACGTACAGGTGCCAGACGCCCGTGAAGTTGGCCGCGTCCTGATAGTTGCCGCCGGTGGTGGTGCCCAGGAAGGCGAACGCGGCGCGGTTGTCGTCGCCCGCGGTCACGGCCGGAAAGACGATGTTCTTGATGCCGAGGGCCGCGCCGACGTTCTGGTCGTACAGCCACGTCTTGCCCTTGTCGTGGCTGACGGCGATACGCGGCGTGCCGTCGCTGTTCTGGTAGCCCATGTAGACGGTTCCGCCGGCCCCGACTCCCACGCTCGGGTCCGAGTCACCGGGGGTGCTGGACGGGTTCTTGCGGACGGTCCACGTCAGCCCGTTGTCCTCGGAGACGGCCACGGCCTGATTGCCACCGCAGCCCTTGTTGGGCACGTACACCGTGCCGTCCGGGGCGACCTTCACATGCCCGTGCAGGCCGCCGCAGTCCAGCAGCGAGTACATCGGAACGGCGGGACCGTACGTCAGACCGCCGTCCCGACTGACCGCGCAAGAGGCGTCGGCGATGTCCTGGGAACAGTAGTAGACGGCGTTCGGGTACGACGTGACGGTGCCTGGACCGCCCGTGGCGAAGGCGCCGCCACCGATGGTCTGGTGGTCCACACCGGAGTTGATGCCCGAGCCGCCCGTCGGCGTCCACATGTCACCGTCGTCGTCGGTATAGCAGGTCAGGGCGGTCTTGCCGGCGAGCTGCGACTCGAAGGTGCGGTGGGTGACCGGGTCGGTGAACAGGATCGGGTCGAGGCTGGTGGTGCTTCCCTGGGGGCAGCCGTTGGCCGCGCTCGCGCTCTTGTCCTGCCACGTGGCGGCACCGGCACTGTCGTAGGTGACCTTGAGTGTCGACGTGTACGCCTGGAACATTGCGGCGCCGCTCGCACGGTCGACGCCGATCGAGGGTTCACCGGCGTTGTGCGCATCCGCGATGCCGTCGGGTGCCCGGGAGTTCGCGTACGTCGGCGGCGTGGCCGTACTCGGCGGCGGATCGGCCGGAGCGGCGATCAGGCTCGCGGTGCCGTTGAAGCTGTCGCCGAGCGGCGCGTACGGCACCACGCGCACGGTGTACGACGCCGACACCGCCGGGAGCAGCACGGTCTCGGGGTCGCTGGAAGAGGCCGAGGTGGCCACCTCTCGGCCGTCCGCATCGAGGACGTACAGGTCGAAGTCGGCGGCGGAGCCCGGCCACCTGACGTCGATGCGCAGGCTGTGACCGGCGTCGTAGCCCGCAGGCACCGACACCTTCAGGGCGTAGTCGTCGCAGGGTTGCCCATGCCCGCAGCTCACCGTCCCGGCAGTGCCGGAGACATTCGGGACGGCGAAGGGCCCGGCGCTCCACGTGGTCGTGAGCGCGGTGTCGCTGACCGATCCGGAGGACGGGGTCGCGGCGCCGGCCGGCGCACTCGGCAGGGTTCCGGCGACGAGCACCAGCAACCCGACGGCGCGACGCCCCCGCGACCGCAGGTGGTGGTGAAGGCGACGTGCGAAGAGGAGAGCCACGGGTACCTCGTGGATTCGCGAGTCGGATGAAGGGTGGCGGTACGGGTGAAGCCTTCATCTGCTCTACGGGGAGGCAGGCGGTGTCCGTCGCGAGCAACCGATCTCTTTTCGAAGCGGGCCGGACGGGTGCTGAGGGGGGTTGGCCGGAGTTGGTGAGGCAGACCGCTCGGGGGCAAGAACGTCGCCCGGCCCACCACGGCCCGATCGCAGTGAAGCCCGCCGGCCCAGCCCTGCCGCGCCCGTTCCTCTCGAAAAAGTGCCCCCGCGCGACCGCGCGAGGGCACTTACGGAGGCCTGGTCAGAGGGCGTCGACGCCGCTCACCTTCCAGCCGTCGTTGGTGTTGGTGAGCGTCATGCGCACCCTGTTCAGGTCCAGCCGCGGCTGCGGGACCTGAGTGCTCTGGGTGATCTGGTTGACGAAGAGCAGGACGACGGCCCGGTCCCGTGTGGCCGACACGACGGACACCGCCGGGGCGTCACCGTCGGGGGGTGTGGCCACGGTCGCCTTCACCACACCGTGGTACTTCGTCGCGGTCGGCGCGACCACCGCCTTCGTGGTCTTGCCGTACTGCTCGCGGAAGCGCCCGGTCAGCAGGATGCGGGCACGGGAGAAGTCCCGGTCCAGGTGCCGGTAGTCGTACGACAGCACGACCGGCGCCGCATTCCGCGCGGCTGCGAGGGCCTCGTCGCGGGCCCGCTCCGCCTGCCGCCCCTGCTGGTACTCCCGCCCGAGTACGGCGGCCGCGACCAGGGCCGCCACGAGGACGATGCCCAGCGCCGCGGTGAGCACGCCCGGCCCGGCGTTGCGCGGGGACGCACCGACCTCCGTCTTCCCCTCGAACGACTCGGGTGACTCGGGCTCCGGCGGGTCCTCCCAGCCGTTCGGCGGCGGATCGACGAGCAGGGTGCGCCCGGAGCGGGTCTGTTCTTCCTGGTGGGTACCGCATTCGCGAGGCGCAGGCCGTCCGGCGCGTTTGGCCGCCGCGCGGGTGGCCGCGGTCATGGTGCGGCGGGCCGGTGAGCCGGTGCCGCGAGTGCTGCGGAAGGCCGGGTTCGCCACGGTGTCTCTCCTCATTGTTGGTCTCACGGCCGGGTCAGCCCACGAACACGACGTCGGAGGTCAACCAGCGACCTGCTACATACGCGAGGTCGAGCTGGAGCCGGTAGGTGCGCGCCTGGCCCTCGGGCGCGGCGGTGTTGGTCACCTCGCTGTCGGCCACGACCAGGACCCGGGCCGAGCGCCCGTCGTACCGCACGATGCCCGCTTCCAGGACCTGTCCGTCGGACACCGACTTGTTCTGTGCAACCAGCCTCGTCAGTTGTTCGGTCTGCGAGGCGAACTCCTTCTTGAACTCGCCGGTGGCGTTCGCCAGCACATTGGCGCTGTCCCGGTCGTAGTGCCGGTAGTCGAGCGAGGTGAAGCTCAGCGCCGACTGGCGGGCCGCAGCCAAGATGTCCTGACGGCGCTGTTCCGCCGCGCGCTGGTCGGACAGCTTCCAGCCCAGCCAGACACACAGCACGGTCGTCAACACGGTCGCAGCGACGAGCCCCGCAGACAGCAGCCTCATGCCGCCTCTCACACCATCGGTCCCACGAGCAGCCATTGCCACGACTCCTTTCCGAACACGGCCTGTTCCCCGCCCGTCGAGCCGATCTCGAGGAGCGTTCCGTCCGGGCCGGTCACGGTGCCGGTCTCCGGGTCGTACGGGGCCACGAACGCGGCCTGGTCACCGCTGTGCGGGCCGGTCGTGGCGCCGGGCGCGTTCTGCGCTCCGCGCACCGAGGACTTGCTGCCACGCGGTAGCGTGCAGCGCGCGTCGGTGTTCGCATCGCGCGTGCCGGTGTCGGCTGGGTCGCGCCGCTGGGTGTTGTAGCCCTTGGTGCAGGCGGGAGGGGCGTCGGCGTTCACGGTCAGCCCGAAGTGGGTGGTGCCGTCGCCGGGGATGACCGTGTAGCTGCCCGCGACAGTGAGTGGGAGCGTGACCAGGGCCTGTTCGACGCCGGGCAACCGGGCCACGGTGATCTGGCCGCCGCTGATGAGGTTGGCCAGCAGGATCGGCACGTGCGGCCGCGTGGACTTGAGCAGCGAATCGACCTGCCGCGCGGCGGGCACGGTGCTGCCGATCAGCCGGCGAAGGTCGCCGTCGCTCGACTTCAACTGTCCCGTGAGCGTGGCGAGATCGCGGGAGAACGACTTGATGGCCGAGCCCTGGTCGGCCTGTGTCCTGAGTACCTTCCGCGAGTCCTCGATCAGCGAGACCGTCTGGGGGAGCGACTCGGACGCCGCCTCAACCAGCGCGTCACCGGAGTCCACCAGCCGGCTCAGGTTCGGTCCGGTGCCGGAGAACGCCTTGCCCAGCTCGTCGACGGTGACCCGCAGATCGTCCTTGCCGACCGAGTTGACCAGCCGGTCGAGGCTGAGGACCAGGTCGGTGACCGGCAGTGGGGTCCGGGTGCGGCTGCGCGGGATCGGGCTGCCGTCCCTGAGGTACGGGCCGCCCGACCGCCGCGGCTGGAGGTCGACGTACTGCTCACCCACCGCCGATCGGGCGGCGACCACTGCGAGCGTGTCGGCCGGGATCCTCGGGGCGCCGTCCTCGATCCTCAGCGCCACCGAGACCCCGGATCCGGTCAGCTGCAGATCGCCCACGCGGCCCACCGGCACCCCCCGGTAGGTGACCTCGGCACCTGGGAAGACGCCCCCTGACTCGGCGAAGTCGGCGCGAACGGTGTACCCGCGGTGCAAGACGTCGTCCACCAGGCCCGTGTACCGGGCGCCGACGTACGCCACCCCCAGGGCGGTGATGGTCGCGAAGGCCAGCAACTGGGCCTTGACCGTACGTGTGATCACGGCTGTATCCCCTTCAGCATCAGCTCGGCGAGCGCGGGATCGACCCCGGGCGGGAAGCGACGCGCGCCGTCCCCGGTGCCGTAGGCGGCGGTGCACACCGGCGGGCACAGCAGGGTGCTGCCGTGGGAGGGCGTCGACGGCACGGCGGGCGCGGAGGGAACCGAGGGCACCGGGGGCACGGACGGGATGCCCGGCAGGGAAGGGACGGACGGGAGAGGGATGGGAGTGGGGTGGCCGGGAAGATGCGGTGTCCCGGGGGCCGGGGACTTCCCGCCCTTGCCCGGCTTACCGGTGACGTTGCCGTAGAGGTCCGCCAGGTCGAGGTCGGCGGTGATCTTCAGGTTGACGTAATCGCCCTTGACGGCGTCCGTCGCGTTGCGCGGGAACGGGTACGTGGTGAGGAGTTCGAGGGAGTTGGGCAGGTCGTCGCCTGCTTTGTTCAGCTCCTGCAGGATGGGCTGGAGCTTCTTCAGGTTGGTGACGGTGTCGTCGTGGGAGGCGTTCACCACCTTGGTGCCGGTCTTGCCGAGCCTGGACAAGGCGGTGAGCATCTTCGTCAGGTCCTTGCGCTGGTCGGCGAGGGCCTTCAGGGCGGGCGGCATGGTGTCGACGGCCAAGGCGATCGTTTTCTTCTCCTTCTTCAGCCGCTGCGCGAGCCGGTCGACGCCCTGCAGCGCGCGCACGATGTCCGCCCGCTGGCCGTCGAGGCCAGAGAGGAAGATGTCGAGCTGCTTCAGCAGGGATCGGACCCGGCCCTCGCGGCCGCTGAGGGCTTGGTTCAACTCGATGGTGATCGTCTTGAGCTGCGCCACCCCGCCGCCGTTGAGCAGCGCGGACAGCGCCGACAGCACCTCCTCGACCTCCGGGTTGCGGCCGCTGCGGGACAGCGGGATGCGGTCGCCGTCGCGGAGACGTCCGACGGGGCGTGTGTCGGCCGGTGCGGACAGGGCGACGTACTTCTCGCCGAGCATGCTGGTCTGCCTCAGATCGGCGACCGCGTTGCCGGGCAGCTTCACCGAGTCGGCGATCCTGAGCCGTACGCGGGCGTGCCAGCCGTCCAGTTCCACCTTCTCGACCGTGCCGACGGTGACGTTGTTGACCTTGACCGACGACTGCGGCACGAGGTCCAGGACGTCCCGGAACTCGACGGTGACGTGGTAGGCGTGACCGTCCGAGGCCGCGCCGCCGGGCAGCGGGACGTCATACCAGCCGTTGAACTCGCAGCCGGTCAGCAGCAGCGAGCAGACCGCCGTCCAGGCGGCCACCCGCCCCTTGCGCCGCACGCTCATGCAGGTGCCCCCAGAATGCCGCCGAGGGTCTTGTCGACCGAGCCCGTCGACGCCGGGACCGGCGGAACCTCGGGCAAGGAGGCGAAGAGCTTCTTCAGCCCCTCGCAGTTGTCATGGTCGTCGCCGGTCGTCTTCAAGATCGAGCAGAGAAGGGACGACGGGTCCTGGGAGGTTTGCGCGTTGTTGCGGGTGTCGAGAGTGCCGGCGGAGGGGTTGTAGGCGTTCTCCAGGTTCGACAGGCCCGTGGGCGCGACGGTCAAAAGCTCCTCCAAAGCGTCTCGTTGGGTGACGAGGACCTTGGTGACCTCGGCCAGGCCCTGCACGTCCGAGGTCAGCGCCTTCTTGTTTCCCTTCACGAAGCCGGACACGTCGCCGAGTGCGGCAGCCAGGTACTTCAGCGCTGCCGCGAGATCCTTACGCTCCCCGGCGAGCTGCCCGGCCACGTCGGCGAGGTCGGTGTTGAACGACCGCACGCTGGTGTCGTCCGCCGCCAGCGCGGCCGTGAACACCTGAAGGTTCCGCACGGTCCCGAACAGGTCGCCGCGCCCGTCGGACAGCGTGGTGACCGCCTGGGACAGGTCCTGCACCGTCTGGTTGAGGCTTGCGCCCTGCCCCTGGAGGTTGTCCGCGCTCACCCCGAGCAGCCGGGACAGCGAACCCTTGTTGTTGGCACCGTTCGGGCCGAGCGCCTCGGCGGTGGTGTGCAGGCTGTCGAAGATCCGGTCCAGCTCGACGGGAACAGCTGTACGAGACTCGGGGATGACGGCTCCGTCCCGCAGCGCCGCGCCCTTGCGGTACACCGGCAGCAGCTGCACGTAACGGTCGCTGACCACCGAGGAGTTGACGATGGCGGCCTGTGCGTTGGCGGGGACCTTGCGGCCCCTGTCGTATTCCAGCTCGACCCGTACCCGGCCGCCCTCCGGCGTGATCTTCCTGACCTCGCCGATGCGGACACCGAGGACGCAGACGTCGGAGCCGGGGTAGATGCCGACAGTCCGAGGGAAGTACGCCGTGACGCGGACGGGGCCGGGGCCCGGCCAGAGGACGACGGCGAGGCCGACGACGATCGCGAGCGCGGTGAACAGGGCCAGGAGTCTGCGGGTCATCGGGTGCCTCCCGTACGTGGCGTGACCGGGGCGGCGACCATGTTCTGGATATAGGAGTCGAACCAGCGGCCGTTGCCGAGGGTGTTGGTGAAGAGCCGGACGTAGGGGGCGAGCAGCCGGACGCTGCGGTCGAGGCTCGCCTGGTTGCGTTCGAGCATCCTCAGGAAGGTGTTGAGGTTCTTCAGAGCGGGTCCGATCCCCTTGCTGTTGTCGTCGACCAGGCCGGACAGCTCGATGCCCAGCAGCGCGGAGCTCTTGAGCAGCTTGTGGATCGCCCAGCGCCGCTTGTCGATCTCCTTGAACAGGGCGTCGCCGTTCTTCACCAGTGCGGAGACGTCCTTCGTGTGATCGGCCAGCACCTCGGTGACTCCGTTCGCGTGGTCGAGCAGCTGGCGCATCGCCTTGTCACGGGCGGCGACGGTCCGGGATATCCGCGACAGTCCCTTGATCGACGCCCGCACTTCCTCGGGGGAGTCCTGGAAGGTGTCGGCGATCGTGTCCAGTGCCATCGCGAGCCGGCCCGTGTCGACCTCCTCGGCGGTGGTCGTCAGGTCGCTGAAGGCCTGGACGACGTCGTACGCCGACACGGTCCGCCGAAGCGGGATCTCGCTGCCCGGCTTCAACTGGCCGGGCCCCTTCGGGTAGAGGGCCAGGTACTTCGCGCCGAGGATCGTCTTGACACGGATCGACGCCCCCGTGTCGGTGCCGAACGCCGGGCGGCCCTTCACTTTGAAGGTCACCTTGACGTGGTCGCCGTCCAGGTCGACGTCCTCGACCTTGCCGACCTTGACCCCGGCGATCCGTACCTCGTCGTCCGGCTTGAGCCCGCCGGCCTCGGAGAAGGCCGCGCTGTAGGTGTCGCCGCCGCCGATCAGCGGCAGGCTGTCGGCGTTGAAGGCGGCGACGGTGAGCAGCGCGAGGACGGTGAGGCCTACGGCGCCGACGACGACCGGGTTGTGCTCGCGGAAGGGTTTCAGGCGTGGGCGCGTGAGCCGGATCCGGGGCAGCTTCGGCGGCAGGACGCGCACCTTCACGAGGGGTTCTGGGCGTGGTTTACGCCGCGGCAGCAGCCTGGGCAGTTTCGGCAGCTTCGGTGGCAGGACCGGGAACCTCACCAGCGGCTCGGGGCGGCGGCCATCGCGCCGCCTGATGCGGAGGCTCATCCGCCACACCTCGCCCGTGCCACGTGCAGCTCCGGGGTGATCACCTGCTTGGTCTTCGGCAGCACGATCCGGCCGTCGAAGTCGCAGAGGTAGAAGTTGAACCACGAGCCGTACGAGGCCGTCCCCGTCAGCTTCTCGAGCTTGTTCGGCAGCCGTTTCAGGACGCCCTCGACGGTGTGCTCGTTCTTGTTCAGCGTTCCGGTGAGATCGCCGAGCCGGGCGATGTCCTCCTTCAGCGGTGGACGCGCGTCCTTGAGCAGCTCCGACGTGACGTCCGTGAGGTCGCCGATGCTCACCAGCGACTCCCCGATGGGCTTGCGGTCGGCGGACAGCCCTGCAACCACTCGGCGCAGCTGCGTCAGCAGCCCGGAGAAGCGGGAGCCGCGCTCGTCGAGGGTCGCCAGGACGATGTTGAGGTTGTCGATCACCGATCCGATCAGCTTGTCGCGGTCGGCGAGGGTGCTGGTGAGCGAGGCCGTGTGCGTGAGCAGACTGTTCACCGTGCCGCCCTCGCCCTGGAGGGTCTGGACGATCTCGGTGGCGAGCTGGTTGACGTCGTTCGGGCTGAGCGCCGCGAACAGCGGCTTGAAGCCGTTCAGCAGGGCATTGAGGTCCAGCGCCGGCTCGGTCCGGGACAGCGGGATGGTGCCGCCCGGCCGCAGCCGGGCGGTGCCGTCGCCGGTGCCCTCGGTGAGTGCGACGTACCGCTGCCCGACCAGGTTGCGGTAGCGGACGACCGCGTGGGTCCCGGCGAGCAGCGGCCGGTCCGCGCTGACGGTGAACGTGACCTCCGCCAGCGTCCGGTCCTTGATCCGGATGCCTTCGACCTCTCCTACCCGCACTCCGGCCACCCGGATGTCGTCGCCGTTCTCCAGTCCGGTGACGTCGGTGAACACGGCGTGATAGGTGTCCTTGGGGGTGAAGGAGACGTTGACGATGGTGGCGGCGAGGAGCGCCGTCGCCGCGATCGTTACCAGCGCGAAGAGGCTGAACTTGATCAGCGGGGCGGCGGTCTGCCGCGCTCCGGACCCGCTCATGCGACAGTCACCGCCGTTCCGCGAGCCAGCGGCCCGAACAGTAGGGTCGCCACGGGCGGCACCTCGTCCGCGGGGACGCCCATGACGGGGGCCACGAGCGAGCCCACGGCCCGCTGCTCGGCACGGGTGGCGGACACGTCGGCACCTCCGGGGAGTGCGCCGCCGGAACCTCCGGCCGACGTACCGTCGTCGAGATGGGGCTTCGGCCCGGGCACCTGCGGATGCGGCAGACCGCGGCAGTTCGGGCCGGACCGGGCGCCGTACGCCGGCTCCTCGCCGGGCCGGTACGCCTCCTGCGGCCGGACGACCTCAAGGGTGATCCGCATCTCGCCGCCCCGGAACGCCTCCTCGGAGGCCTTCTCCTGCCGGACCAGGCCCTGGAACAGGCACGGGTACTCGGGGGAGTACCGGGCGAACAGCTCCAGCGTGGGGCGGGAGACCCGGCCCAGGGTGATCAGCCGGTCGCCGTTCTCGGACAGGAAGTCGTTCGCTGTGCCCGCCACGGAGGCGGTCGCGCGCAGAGCCGACACCAACTGCTCCCTCTTCTCGACGATCGTCCGGCTGGTGGTGACGGTGTTGCGCAGGATCCGCATCAGGTCGGGCGCGGCGTCGCCGTACACCTCGGCGACGTCCGCGAACCGTGTGATGTCCTCCTTCAGGGAGGGCATGTGCGGGTTGAGGCGGCGCAGATAGCCCTCGACCTGGGTGAGATTGCCTCCGATCCGGTCGCCGCGGCCCTCCAGCGCAGTGGCGAACGCCGACAGCGTGGCGTTGAGCTCACCCGGCCGGACCGTGCGCAGCAGCGGCAGCAGGTCGTTCATCAACTGCTGCACCTCGATGCCGACCTTCGTTCGGTCCTGGGTGATGACGTCACCCGCACGGATGGGCCGAGCCGACGCGCGCGCAGCGCCGGCAGGAGCGACCAGGTCGACGTACTTCTCGCCGAACAGCGTCTTGGGCAGCAGCCGCGCGTGCACGTTCGAGGGGATGTACGACACGTACTGCGGCTTCAGCGCGATGTCCAGGGTCGCCTTGGTGCCGTCGGCACGCACCTCGCGCACCTCGCCGACCAGCAGCCCGCGCAGCTTGACGTCGGCGCGTGCATCGAGCTGGTTGCCGAGGGTGTCGGCCTCCAGGGTGATGGGCACCACCGAGGTGAACGCCTGCTGGTAGACGGCCACCGCGAGCGACAGCAGCAGTGCGAGCACGGCGAGGAAGGCAATGCCGTAGAGCCTGAACCGCATTCTCTGCATGCGCACCGCTCTCACCCCGCCACCCGTACCGTCGTGTTGGCGCCCCAGATCGCCAGGCTCAGGAAGAAGTCCAGGACGTTGATGGCGACGATCGAGGTCCGCACCGCCCGGCCCACCGCGACGCCGACACCGGCCGGTCCGCCACTCGCGTGGTAGCCGTAGTAGCAGTGCACCAGGATGATCAGCAGAGCAAAGACGATCACCTTGCCGAAGGACCAGAACACATCGACGGGCGGCAGGTACTGGTGGAAGTAGTGGTCATACGTGCCGGTCGACTGCCCGTAGTAGCCAGTGGTGATGGTGCGGGCGGCCAGGTACGAGGACAGCAGCCCGATCACGTACAGCGGGATCACCGCGACGAAGCCGGCGATCATCCGCGTCGTCACAAGGAACGGCAGCGACGGGACGCCCATCACCTCCAGCGCGTCGGTCTCCTCGCTGATCCGCATCGCACCCAGCTGCGCGGTGAACCCCGCCCCGACCGTCGCGGACAGGGCGAGTCCGGCCACCAGCGGGGCGATCTCCCGAGTGTTGAAGTACGCCGACAAGAACGCCACGAAGTTCGAAGTGCCGAGCTGGTTGAGGGCCGCATAGCCCTGAAGGCCGACCTCGGTGCCAGTGAAGAAGGAAAGGAACGCGATCACACCGACCGTGCCGCCGACGACGGCGAGCGCGCCGCGCCCGAAGCTCACCTCGGCGAGCAGCCGCAGGACCTCCTTCTTGTAGCGTCGCAGGGTGCGGCCGGTCCAAGCCAAGGAGCGCCCGTAAAAGGACAGCTGGGCACCCAGCTCTTCGAGTGAGCGCAAGGGGCGATCGAGGAGGTTTTGCGGTCTCATCGGCTAACCCCTCTGCGGGACGATCTGGAAGTACACGGCCGTCATCACGAAGTTGGTCACGAACAGCAACATGAAAGTGATCACCACGGACTGGTTGACGGCATCGCCCACGCCCTTCGGGCCGCCCTGCGCCGTCAGCCCCTTGTACGAGGCGACGATCGCAGCGATGGCCCCGAACACCAGGGCCTTGATCTCCGCCGCCCACAGGTCAGGTAGCTGAGCGAGGGTGGTGAAGGACGCGAGGTATGCGCCGGGCGTGCCGTGCTGGAGAACGACGTTGAAGAAATAGCCGCCCGCAACACCAACCACCGAGACGAGGCCGTTGAGCAGTACGGCTACCACCATCGACGCCAGCACCCGCGGTACGACGAGCCGGTGGATCGGGTCGATGCCGAGCACCTGCATCGCGTCGATCTCGTCCCGGATCTTGCGCGCCCCGAGGTCCGCGCAGATCGCCGTGCCGCCCGCGCCCGCGATCAGCAGCGCGGTGACGATCGGCGAGGCTTCCCGCAGCACGGCGAGCACGGACGCAGCACCAGAGAAGGACTGCGCGCCCAACTGCCGGGTCAGACTCCCGATCTGCAGCGCGATGACCGCCCCGAACGGAATCGAGACCAAGGCCGTCGGCAGGATCGTGACGCTCGCGACGAACCAAGCCTGCTGAATGAACTCCCGTGCCTGGAAAGGCCGTCGGGGCAGGGTTCGGACGACGTCCAGCGCCATCGCGAAGAGGCTGCCCGAGTGCCGCAGCGCACCCGTCGGGGAGAGCCTCATGCGCCCCTCACCACCGTTCCGTGCAGCTTGGCCTCGCGCCTCGCGATCGCATCCCAGCGGGGCGGGCGCGTGATGCCGGGGCTGGGCAGCAGGCGCGGGGTCAGCACATCGGCCCGAACACCCTCGTCGATCTGGGCCAGCTCCTGTTCGACCTGGGCCGCGTCCTTCTCTTCCGCCATGCCGATCGGCCCCTGCATCCGGCCGTTCAGGAACTGCCGTACGACGGGCTCGTCACTGGCCAGCAGCTCCTCGCGGGGCCCGAACATCACCAGCTCGCGCCGGAACAGCAGCCCGATGTTGTCCGGCACCTGACGGGCCGAGGCGATGTCGTGGGTGACGATGAGGAAGGTCGCGTCGATCTGTGCGTTGAGGTCGACGATGAGCTGATTGAGGTAAGCCACGCGGACCGGGTCCAGGCCCGAGTCCGGTTCGTCGAACAGGATGATCTCCGGGTCGAGGACCAGGGCACGGGCGAGCCCGGCCCGCTTGCGCATACCGCCGGAGATCTCGCCGGGCAGCTTCCCCTCAGCACCGATCAACCCGACCATGTCCATCTTCTCGAGAACGATCCGCTTGATCTCGCTCTCGGACGTGCGGGTGTGCTCGCGCAGGGGAAAGGCGATGTTGTCGTAGAGGTTCATCGAGCCGAACAGCGCGCCGTCCTGGAACAGCACGCCGAACAGCTTCCGCACCTCGTACAGGTCGCGCTCGCGCAGGCGGGTGATGTCCCGGCCCGCGACCTTCACCGATCCCCGCTCCGGCTTCAGCAGCCCCACGAGCGTCTTGAGGAACACCGACTTGCCCGTCCCCGAGGGGCCGAGCATCACCGAGACCTCCCCGGCAGGCAGCGTCAGCGAGACGTCCTGCCAGATGACCTGGCGTCCGAAGGACTTGGTCAGCCCTTCCACACAGATCTCGACACCCATCCGGTTCCATCCTTCGCCCGTGGAGCAGTCCCGACAACTGCTCTACGGGGAAGAGAGGTGCGTCCGTCGCGGCGAACCAAGAATTTTTTCGCGGACGTGTGTGCGGGGCGCTACGGCAGCTTCGGCGACGACGTGAGCGAAGGCGTCCCCGGGCTGGAGACAGACAGCGGAGGTACGACCGAGGTCGGGGGAAGCGACGGGAGCGACGGGAGTGACGAGGCGACCGACCCCGTCGGCAGACCCGGCACGACGGTCGGCAGGCCCGTCACGGCCGTCGGCAGCCCCGGCACCTTCGGAACCTCGGGCACCTGAGGGACCTGCGGCGCCGAGGGCGGAAACGCGGACACGTCCGCCAGGGATGGCACCGGCACCGGCAGAAACGTTCCCCCGGTGGGTGAGGGCGTCCGGCCCCAAGGCCCGTGCGCCGGCGACGACGGGGTGGGTGTTGCGGGGGCGCGCCCCCGGCCCGTGACCTCGCCGTGCAGGAGCCGCGGGTCGCCGGACACGGCCGGCCGCGGCGCCGGACCACTCCCGTTTCCGCCCGCGTCGAGCGCGTACGGCAGCACGAACCCCGCCACCACCAGGGTTGCCGCCGTCGTAGTGAACGCGACCGCCTGCGCATTGCCGCCCCCGCGCAACCGTCCGCGCCCGACCAGGAACAGCACCAGCCCGAGCGTTCCGGCCAACGAGGCACGCAAAGTCCGCCGGGCCCGGGCCAGCAGCGACTCGACGGTCCGGTAGCTGAGCCCCATCCGCACCGCGACCTGGTTCACGTCCAGGTCCTCGGACCTCAGCCGAAGCGCCTCCGCCTGCCGGGCGGGCAATTCGCCGCTGCGCACCGCCAGCCACTTCGCCTCGGCCCGGTCGCACACCGCCTCCTCGACGGGTACCGGGCCCGGTGTCATGAGTGCGGGGCGGCTGCCCACCTCGGCCTCGCGGTTGACCTGCCGGTGCCGGTCAACGCACAGCCGCATCGTTACCGTCGTCAACCAGGCGCCGAGCCGCTCGTCGTCGAGGTCCGGGCGCTCCGCGGCTCGCAACATCGCTTCGTGAACGGCGTCCTCGGCGTCCTCCCGGCTCACCGATCGCCGCCGGGCCACCTTGAGCAACTGCTCACGATGGCTCCACAGGCGCTGCCAGCGCTCGTCGGCGGCCGCTGTGTCCGCAGGCATATCCGTCGCCATGAGGGCCCGCCCCTTCGCACTCACCCGCCGGTACATGCTTCCGACGTGGCGAGATTACCGCCGAGTAGTGGCAGTTGTGGAGAGGCGGACACCCATGGCGTTCCGGCCCTGGCCAGTGGTCAGCGGCCAACCTCAGGCAGCACGCCGCCCCCGGGCAGCGAGAGGGTCAGTTCGGGGACGGGAACCAGCGGCGTCGCGGACGCCTTCGGGACCCCGGTCGCGAGGGAAGGCCTGGGGGAGGGTGAGGTGGGCGACGTCGACGGCATGCGCGAAGGACCAGTGCTCGGCTTCCGGTCGTCCGACGGCTTCGGCGGCGCAAGCTTCTGCCCCTTCGGGCCGGACGGCTTCGGCCGGACCGGCCGGGATCCGGCGGATGCGTCCGGCACCACGCGGTGTCCGGTCAGGTAGTACACGTACCACGCCTTGACGGCGCGCAGATAGGCGTCCGAGTGGTTGTAGCCCAGTATCGCCCGGTCCAGGTCGGCCGGGTTCGACAGGTCCCGGTCGCCCGCGCACAGGTAGCGGCCGGCTGCGAGCGCCGCGTCGTAAACATTGTTCGGATCCGTCCGTCCGTCGCCGTTACCGTCCGCTCCCCAGCGGGCCCAGGTGGACGGGATGAACTGCATCGGACCGACCGCGCGGTCGTACACCGCGTCCCCGTCGTACGCGCCGCCGTCGGTATCCGCCACGACAGCGAAGGCGCCGCCGGTCAGCCTCGGGCCGAGGATGGGCGTCACGGTGGTACCGTCCCGAGTCACCCAGCCGCCCCGTGCCTGCCCTGACTCCACCTGGCCAATCGCGGCCAACAACTGCCAACGCAGGTGGCAGCGCGGCGCGGTACGCGCCAGATCCTCCTCGGCACGCCAGTACGCGGCGAACACACTCGCAGGCACATTGCCGCCAGTCACTCCCTGTGCCATGCCCTTCTTCCGCGTCCGCAGCGGTGGAAGTTCGGTGCGGTACGGGGTGTCGCCGGAAACGCTGAGGCCGTGCTCGGCGGGTGCCGCCTTCCGTGCGGGCTCTGCGGCTTCGGCAGTGACCGCCCTTGGCGCTTGTGACGCGGTCAGCACGGCAATCGCCGCCGCCGCGATCGCCGTACCCCTGGCACCCTTCAGTGTTCCGATGAGCGCACGCACTGTCATCGTGCAGTCCCCTCCGTGCATGAATCCGTTGTCTGCTCTACGCGGCCGGAGGGCAGGTCCGTCGCGCAAATATTTGGGGATCGGGCGGGCGCCTCTTCAGAGGGCGTGGCGGCGGGCCAGACGTGTGGACGATGTGAGGCGGACCGGCCCCGCAGCCCTGTCCGAGCCGCTAGCTGTATTGAGGAATCCGCAGGCCGCTACGGGCCCCCACTGCGTCCGGGTAAATCGCTATGAGCGGCGCAGCCCTGGCATGCATCGTCGGCACTCGCACGGTGGCCACACGGAAGACTGAAAGGGCTTCAGATTGTCGCTGCTGTGGAAGCGGGGGCCCCGTGCCTGCCCGCCGTCGCGCGATACGCGCAGGGTCATCAGCGGCGCTTCGCGCCCACTCATCGGCGTCTCCGGTTGTCAGACGCATGCCGCGCGACTCAGCGACCCGCAGCGCGTTCGACAGCATGTCGCAGAGCCGTGCCACGAGGAAGCGCGAATGCTCCGGGGCAACTGATCCGCCCCGCAGCCGTCACCCACTCCTCCGACCCCAACCCGCGCCTCGTCGACCTGCCACTGACCGTCAACGCCGACACCATCGACCTCAACGTCACCACCAACCCCAACCTCGCCCCGCCCGGCTGGTGCATGCTCTTCACCGCCGACGCCAACGGCGTGCCCTCGGTCGCGAAATGGGTCCACCTGGACTCCTCCGGGACCGGGTCGGCGCTGCGCTCCACCACCCAGGCCGACGCGGACACCCCGTCCCCGCACATCCACGACTTCGCCCGGGACCTCGCGAACGAACCCCTGAAACCGGGCAGGAAACGGACCTTAGCACCGGTGAAGGCCAGCGTCTCCGGCTGCGACCCCCGCTACGGCACCCCGGACGTCTGCGTCCCGGTCGCGTTCCCGAAGGCGGTCGCCCGGACCTCGGCCGCCCGCTGCGGCTGGCTGGACGCGCAGGGCTACCGGCTCCTCCTCAAGGTCAACGACGCAAGAGACCGCCAGCGGACGTTGCCGGAGCGTGGAGCGAATTTGGCCTGCTTCCGGCAGGCCACGCGACCGCCGTGAGCAGGTTCGTCAGGCCGCAGTGGCATTTGGAGGGATGGACATCCTTCCGGGGGCTCAACCCTGATCTCGGATGTCCGTCGAAGCGAATCAAGCCCACCCATCAGGAGCGTGGCCCGGGCCCCGCCAGGCCACGCGTCCCCGGCGAATGCCGGGGACGACCGGCGCACGGGCCCGGCTCTGTCTTAAAAGGTCGGTGCCTCAGGAGCGGATACGGCTCACCGTGGGCCGGCCATGCCCGCCGCTTACGTCCCCATGAGGAGCGGCGGCCCGAGGTGTCGGGCCGCGCGCCGCCGCTGTGCGTGGCGGGAGCGCCTTGATCGAGTAGGCAGACGTCCAATGAACAGGTTTCGCCTGCAGGAAAGGGCTACGTCTGCTGCTCTTCGATTCCGCTGGGAGAGTGGACGTGCCAGAGCCTTCGCACTGGCGCTCGGCCCGTGCGAAGGCTCCGAGGGTAAAACAGTCCCCGGTAGATCTGCGCGTGTCCTGAAGCTTCAGTCGTCACTGTCGCCTCGGTATCGCGCCGGCTTGCCGGGGGCCTGAACCACATCCTGTCCAAGTCACTCCGCCGACTAGACGTCCTCATCGACTTTGCAACTCTTTCGGTGTTATGGCCTATAAACCACGATGCACAACATATGTAGCGAGTCAATAGGTTTTCGGTAAATTCTGTAGGAAGCTCCACGCGATCACCTTCGACTGCGACACCCGGCTCGCCCTGCGGCGCCGCTGCAAGCTCCGGCCCTCACAGCGGGCCCTGGTCGTGCTGGTGTACCTGCGCAAGCACGAAACCCTCGCGCAGATCGCTGCCGGCTTCCGGATCAGCGTCGGCACCGCCCACGCCTATGTCCGATCCGTCACCAGTCTCCTTGCCCGCCGTGCTCCCGGCTTGGGCCATGCCCCGCGCGCAGCCGATGCGGAGTATGTGCTGGTGGACGGACGGAACCCTCGCCGAGTACGACCGGGCCGGTGACAGCCGCGCTGACTACTCCGGCAAGCACCGCCGCCACGGCGTGAATCTCCAGGTCATCACCGACCCGTAAGGGAAGATCGCGTGGATCACTCGCGCTCTGCCCGGACGCACCCACGGTCTGACCGCGGCCCGCACCCATCGCATCGTGACCACCTGCGTCCGCCTCGGCATCCCCGCCTCGGCAGATCTGGCCTACCTGGGCGCGGGCGGCACCTTTGCCGTACCGACCAGACGCCCGCCCCGCAAGGAGCTCACCACCCGGCAGAGGTCGCTGAACCGGGCGCATACTCGGCTGCGGGTGAATCGGACACTCGCCGGTCACTCACCGTGGATGTCCGGCCGGACCTCCACGATGATGTCCGCGTCCGCCTGGTCGCCCTCCTCGTCACGCCAGAGGAGGACGCGCACGTGCCTCGCGCTGGAAAGGCCGCGCACCTTCCACTCGGTCATCAGGTCGGCGACGACGAGGGCGACGGCGTATCGGGGGCCCTCGCTCGAATCATCTGCGGTGATCGTGCCCCGCCACCGCTCGGAAGCCCTGCCATAAGGGCGCCATCCCTCCGAGCCGTGCGGCTCGAAGACCCGGTACACCCAATCCGTCTCGGTGCCCATAGCACCGATCCTGTCACTGCAAGGAGTCCCCTGTGCCGTATCGGATCGACGCCCGCCGAGCGCGGGTCGACCGGCTACAACAACTGCCCCGACGTTCTGGGCTGGACGACGGCGAATTCCTCGTCATCAGGGAGCGGCTCGGCGCCGGACGTGACCCCCCGGGTGACTGACAGTGAGACCCGACTACCCACGGGATCTCGCCACCCTCTTCCCAGCCGCATTCCGGCCGGCAGCGCATCCCTGCGTACACGTCGTCTCGCGCGTGATCTAGCGCCCGCCAATGCTCCTCCTTCGAGCTGGGCGAACCGCAGCGAACACAGCCAACGGCCACCCTGGCGACCTTGGGGTACTTCGCCTCATAGGCCCGGCGCTGTACACCGCGGCGCCTCGGCTCCATCCCTCTGTACGGATGCTGTACGGCGCGAGGGTCGCCAGTTGGTCGAACTGCGCGTTCTCATGGACGGCCACTTCGATCCCCATCCTGGGGTCGTTGTCGAAGCCGCGGGCTTCGCGGCCTGCACCGATCTGTGGAGCCTTCGGCGGTCGCTAATCCCACTCGACCACGCTCAATAAACAATGGTGCGCATTGCATCACTCCAATGGGGGCATCGAATGGCGGTTCCCTTCCGCCCCGCTCAGTCTGGTGGTCGTGCGTTCGATTCGTCGCGAATGCATGAGCCACTCAAGGAGGTCGAACCATGACCCGCACCAAGCTCCTCGCCCTGGTCGCCGCCCCCGCGCTGGCTCTTAGCCTGGCGTCCCCTGCGCTGGCTGTGGAAGTGACCGCCGCGTCCCCCGACACCGTGAACAGTCCGGTCGGGTCGATTGGAGCCAACCAAAGCAAGATCGTCACTGTCACCTGCCCTGCGGGCACCAATGCCGTCAGCGGTGGCTGGAAGGTGTCCTCCGCCAGCATCGACGTGACGGACAACCGTCCGATGAGCGCCACCCAGTGGCAGATCACGTTCCAGAACGAGGCGAAGACCTCCGGCACTGTGCAGGTCTTCGCCCGTTGCGTGGCCTGATGGCCAGTGCTCGCCAGGGCAGGTTGGTCCGTTCACCGCGCCGCCAGACGCGGTGAACGGGAAGGCCGAGCAGCCTCAAGCGTCGTAACCGGCTGACAGCGAGGAACGACGAGGACGCCGCGGACGGATACGGACGGCTGTATTGCTCTGGACGGCACAAGACCCAGGTCGGGAACCCATCTCCCGACCTGGGCCTTGCCTTCTGGAGCGCGTGATGAGAATCGTTGCGAGCGTGAGGACGGGGAGGTGCCGCAGTCGGAGATCGCGCGGGGCTGGGAGCGGCTCGACGGCTGCACGGTGTCTCCTCGACGGCGCCGCCGGTCCGTGATCTTGTAGCGGCCCTTGCTGCGGCGAGCCGCGATCGAAGTCCTACGAAGGGCCGACCTGGCTGGTGCACGTGAACGGCTCGTCGATCCAGTAAGTATCGTGCTGCTTGTCGTAGACGATCGGGTACTTGGTGGTCGGATCGCAGAGCTTGCCGATCTGGGCCTGGTCCGCAGAACTGATGGTGAACCAGTACTTGTTGGTGTCCGGGCCAACCCCCTGGCATTTGTAGAAGAACCCCTTCATGCCATGACCGAACACGTCGTCGCGGAAGTTGGCGGCCAGCTTCTTGTTGAGATTGATGTTGTCGCAGTCGGCCTTCATACCCTTGACGCTGGTGGTCTCGGCCGCCGCGGTCGTATATCCCTTGGCCGTGTGGGTACCCGACGCCGTCCAGGTCCGTGCAGGCAGAGAGATCTGCTCGGCGACCTGGGCGAGCAACGGGCTGCCGGGTGCGGCCGCCTCGGCCCGTGTCGTGGTGCCCGCATCCGCAATATTGCCGGAGTGGGAGCATCCGGCGACGGCGACACCGGTACCCAGAGCCGCCAGCAGGAGGGGTGCGATCCGGATCCCGTTTCGGACCAGGGATGAGGATGTCACGATGCGCTCCATTCCGGGCAGGCCCGGCGGGCGACTGCCGCCCGGGTACCCGATCGCACCCTAGCCATTCGGGCTTGTGACCGGTGGGATCGACGGCCGGTCGAGGTTCTTCTCCACTCGGTCGACCCAGACAGGCTGGATTGCTGCACCGCCGCCCCCCGGCGCGGTGCAACAGCAACACCACCAGCGGTGTCATCGGGGCCGCGCCGGTTGCTTCCCGCCGTAGTCCGCGAATGGCAGGTGGCCGAGGGAGACAAGGAAGCGGAGTCCCAGTACTTCGACCGCTGGGCCGAGCACGCCCCTGAGCCTCCCGCCCACGTGAAGCCACAGGCAGGAGGCTGAGGGGTCGGGGAGCATTCATCTGCCAGGTGTAGCCACGCCCCCGCCGGCGCCGCGATGTCCGGTGGCGGCCCGCCGTCATCCCCGCCGGTAGCCGGGGAGTGGCGGCGGGCTGCCGGGGGCGCTACGACAGGCGGAGGTAGTCGATGTTGAAGCCGCCGGTCTCGCAGAAGAGCCTGACCGTCTGGTCGCCCGCGACGAGGCTGACCGGTACGTGCACGGACTGGTAGGCGGCCCAGCCGCCCGTGTCCGGGACGGTCACCGTGGCCAGGGGGGTGCCGGTGGCGTCGCGGAAGGTCAGCGCGTCCGGGACGGGGGCGCCGGTGCCGGTGGCGACGCGGAGTTCCAGGTCGTACGTGCCGGCGTTCGGGACGTCGACGGCGTAGTCGAGCCAGTTGCCGGGGGCGGTCCAGCCGACGTTCGCGCCGCCGCTGGCGGCGGGGTTGGTCTCGATGAAGTTGGCCCCGCCGGCCGTCCAGCCGTGCTGGGCGGCGTAGGACTCCGCTTCGACCCGCACCCCGACCGGCGCGCTGTGCGGGCGCACCGTCACGTGCAGGGTGACCTGGGCGTGCGCCGTGCCGTCGGTGACGACCACCGTCACGTCGTTCTCGCCGGCCACGGTCGGGTTGAGGGTCACCGTTCCCGTGGTGGGGCTGACGGTGACGCCGTCCGGGAGGTCGGTGGCGTAGAAGGCGAGCCGGTCGCCGTCGCGGTCGGTCGCCTTGAGCGGGACCTGCACCGTGCTGTACTGGTCGGCCACCACGTCGGGCACGGGGGCCAGCACGGGCGCCCTGTTGTGCGGGGGTCGGGGTATGCGCTGCTGCCACCGGTAGGTGGCGTACGAGTTCGCCGGGACCTTCACCAAGAACGACTTGTTGGCGAGAACGACCCGCACCGTGGTGTCGGTGCTGTTGGCGTTGCCGAGGACCGCGACGAACTTGTCGGCGCCGTGCCGGTAGACGACGTTGCTCACGCCGCCCTCCGTGGTGCTCGACTCCAGGCGTACGTCCCCGGGTGTGAGGTATTTGGCGAACTGTCCCATGGTGTAGAGCTCGTCGCGGACGGTGAAGTCCCTGCTCGTGGTGTTCACCTTGACCAGGCGGTCGGGCCACTTGGTCGTTGCGGCGACTTCCTCCCAGTCGATGTTGTTGTCCCGTGCGGGCGTCCAGTGCAGCGTGCCACCGTCCTGATCGGTGGTCTGCGCCCACATGACGTAGGAGCTCGCGTCGAGGCGGAAGTAGTTCAGGATCGTGGCCGCGGACAGGTCGCTGGTCTCGGTCATGTGGACCGGCTTGCCGGTCTGCTCGAACGCGTCGCGCATGACCTTCGGGTCGCCCCAGTAGGGGTGGAAGGCCACGGCGTCCGTGGCGTTCAGGACCTGCTTGCCGGTCACGGACCCGTCGGGGGCGTCGTTGAAGATGCGGTAGTAGTTCTTGGTCGCGGTGCTGTTCGGGTCGCGCCAGTCCCAGAAGTTGAAGTCGTGGACGTACAGGCCGGTGTTCAGTCCAGCCTTGTGCAGGGCCTTCTTGATCGCGATGGCGAGCTTCTGCTGCTGGGCGACGCTGATGTCCATGGCCGGGTAGACCACGTCCATGCCGGGCTCGTTCAGCAGGGTCAGGGCGTCGACGCGGATCCCGTGCCGGGCGTACGCCTGGACGAACTTGACGTAGTAGCGGGCGAAGACGTCGATGCAGTCGTCGCGCAGCTTGCCGACCTGGTAGTAGTCCGTCGTGCTTCCGGGCTTGAGCGCGACCTCGCCCGTGAACCGGTTGTTGGTCTTCATCCACGCCGGGGCGCTCCACGCGGACGCGAAGAACGTGGCCTTGGGGTTGTAGCGCTGGATCAGCTTGATGGTGTCGACGATGTGCAGGTCGATGTCGCGCTGGATGGAGAAGTACTTCAGCCGGAAGTCGTCGGTGACCCCGGCGGGGAGGTCGTCCTCCGACCAGAAGGGCAGGTGCTCGATGAGGTCGGGGCTGCCGATGGTGAGGCGGAACCGGTTCAGGCCCGCCCCGGTCTTCGGGTCGACGAGCAGCCGGACGGCTTCCTCACGCTTGGCGGGGGTGAGCTTCCACAGGTTGGAGACGCTGGTTTCGTCGAGGGAGAAGCCGATGCCCGAGTATTTCTGGCGGGTGGTGCTGGGGTCGACGACGACGGTCGCATCGGTGGGGGTGCTCGTGCTGCTGGTGTCCGCGCTCGGTAACGACTGCCACGCGTGGGCGGCCCCTGTGGAGTAGGTGCCCGTTACGGAGTTGGGGCCGTGGTGCGGTACGGCGGCCGGGGCCGCTGACTCCGTGCCGGCGAGAACGACCAAGGTGAGAGCCGCGGCTGCCCCGATGAGGGAACGTCTCACGGTGCCTTCCTTCCTGAGGGGGTACCGGGTCGTGCGGGGTCCCGATCCCGCGCGGCCCGGCTGCTGACAGGGGTTCGCTCCGGATGCGCGAGCAGATCGAAACAGCCTGTCGGTGTTCTGTCAAGACATGAAAAAAGGCGTGAAGAAAGTGCCTCCGGGCTTCGTCAGTGGGATCCCCAAGGTGCGCGAGCTGCCCGTATGCCTGCAGTGGTGCCAATCTTGCATGGGTGTGCCGAGAATTTGCTTGGCGTGTTCAGAACCTTGCGGGGTCTGGTGTCGATCTGTACGTTCGGGGCGCCGGTTCTCCACGTTCCTGAAGGAGCCTCAGATGCGGGCGATCCCCAGACCTTCCCGCGGCAGTCGCCGCGCCGGGCGCAGGTTAGTGACGATCGCTCTCGCCGCGGTCGGCGCCTTATGCGTGCCGGCTGTGTCGGCCGTACCGGCGGGCGCCGCGTCCCATCGCGCCCCGGCGGCCGAGGCCTCGGGCGCCGCCGCCGCGACCGGCGCGTCGACGCCGTTCGGGATCTACGAGGCCGAGGCCGGCACGACGGGCGGGGGCGCCACCACGACGACGCTGACGGCGCCGCCCGCGACGCAGTACTCCAGCGCCGCCCTCGAAGCGTCCGGCCACTCCTACGTGCACCTGGGCGGCACCGGGCACTCCGTCCAGTGGACGAACACCACCGGGGCGCCCATCAGTTTCCTCAACGTCCGGGCCAGCCTCCCCGACTCCGCCTCCGGCGGCGGCTCGACCTCGACGCTGAACCTGTACGTCAACGGGGTCTTTCGGCAGGCGCTCAACCTCAACTCCAAGCAGACCTGGGTCTACGAGGGCAACAACAACTACAACACCAGTGACAACCAGAACCCGGCCGACGGCAATCCACGGGTCTTCTGGGACGAGTCGCACGCCTTCGTCACCGGCGCCCCGATACCGGCAGGCGCCACGTTCTCACTCAAGAAGGACGCCGCCAACAGCGCGGCTTTCTACGATGTGGACTCCGTCGACGTGGAGAACCCGCCTGCGCCGCTGACCCAGCCGGCGAACTCGATCTCCATCACCAGTTGCGGTGCCGTCCCGGACGACACCCCGACCAACGGCGCGGCCGCCCCCCAAGCCGTCGACAGCCGGGCCGCGATCCAGAACTGCATCAACCAGGCCCAGTCGCAGGGCAAGACCCTCTGGATCCCGCAGGGCACCTTCTACGTGAAGGGCACCACCGGCCTGACCGCGCAGGGGATCCGCATCGCGGGCGCCGGCATGTGGTACAGCACGGTCTACCGCGACGTGCCGGTCCCCAACAGCACCCCGCTCGCGGCGCTGTTCAACCTGACCTCGTGCACGGTGGAGAACTTCCACGTCGACGCCAACGCCGTCAGCCGCAGCACCATCGGCGGCGACGGCGGCGCGATGGACACCACCGGCACCAACTGGGTCGCCGACGGCATCTGGACCCAGCACACCATGTCCGGCTTCTGGGCCTCGGGCACCGGCGGCACCGTCCGCGACAGCAGGCTGACGGCGATCTGGGCGGACGGCATCAACGTCAACAACGTGTCACTCGGCGCCGACACCGGCAACAACCTCACCGTCACGAACAACTTCGTCCGCGGCACGGGCGACGACGCCATCGCCATCAACTCCGTCCACTACAACACCAACGGCGACGGCTCCCAGACGTTCTACCAGCCGATGACGAACGTCACCGTGAGCGGCAACACCTCGATCGCACCTTGGGGCGGCAAGGGCATCGGGATCTACGGCGGCAGCGGCCACCACGTGAGCGGCAACTACATCAGCGACACCGCCCGCTACATCGGCCTGGGCGCCGGCCGGTTCGGTGTCAACGGCAGCGACCTGCTGTCCGCGACGGTCTCCGACAACACCGTCGTCCGCTCCGGCGGGAACGCCTACAGCCAAGGTCAGCCCGCCCTCCACATCGGCAACGGCGGCGACGGACAGAACACCGGCATCGTCGACAACGTCACCGCCACTGGCAACACCGTCGTGGACTCGCTCTACGACGGGATCGGCTTCTCCACCTCGACCGACACCCTGCTGCAGAACAACACCGTCACCACCCCCGGCCGCAACGGCATCGCGATCTCGCCCCCGTTCTACCCCGCGCCCACCGGCTCCGCCGCCATCACCGGTAACACCGTCACCGGTCTGCACCCCGGGGCCACGGCCTTCGTCAACAACTCCGGCGGCTTCACCGCCACACTGAGCGGCAACACCTGGGAGCCCCCGGCGCCCGAAGGCCCCTACGGCGGCACCCCCGCGGCGATCCCCGGCACCGTCCAGGCCGAGAACTACGACACCGGCGGCCAGGGCGTCGCCTACAACGTCACCAGCGTCAACGGCAACGCCAACGGCTACCGCGCCGACGGCGTCGACCTCGAAGCCACCTCGGACACCGGCGGCGGCCACAACCTCGGCTGGACCAGCGGCGGGCAGTGGTTCCGCTACACCGTCGACGTCGCCACGGCCGGAACGTACAACGTGGGCCTGCGTCTGGCGGCCCCCGCGGCGGTGACCGGTGCGCTGCACCTGTCCAGCGCCTCCGGCGCCAACCTCACCGGCGCCGTCGACGTACCCTCCACCGGCGGCTGGCAGACCTGGGCCACCGTCACGGCCCGGGTCACACTGCCCGCAGGCCGCCAGATCCTCACCCTCAACCAGGACAACGGCGGCTGGAACCTCAACTCCCTCACCTTCACGGCGGCGGGAAGCCCCCCGCCGGCCAGCCTCTCGGCATCCCCCGCCTCGCTCACCTTCGGCGGCCAGGCGCTGAACACCACCAGCGCCGCGCAGTCCGTCACCGTCACCAACTCCGGTGCCGTCGCCGCCTCGATCTCCTCGATCACCGTCGGCGGTGACTTCGCACAGACCAACACCTGCGGCTCGTCCATCGCCGCCGGAGCCTCCTGCACGATCAGCGTCACCTTCACCCCGACGGCCTCCGGCACCCGCACGGGTACGGTCACCGTCTACAGCAACGCGGTCAACAGCCCGACCACCATCGCGCTGTCGGGCACCGGAACCGGCGGCGAAGGCGTCAACCTGGCCGCGGGACGGCCGACGACCGAGTCGGGCCACACCGATGTCTACCCCTCGTCGAACGTGACCGACGGCTCCCAGTCCACCTACTGGGAGAGCGTCAACAACGCCCTTCCGCAGTGGGTGCAGGTCGACCTCGGGTCGGCGCGCAGCGCGTCCAGGATCGTGCTGCAACTGCCCGCGGGCTGGGGAGCACGGACCCAGACCCTGTCCGTGCTGGGCGGCACCGACGGCACGAACCTCGCCGCCGTCAAGGCCTCGGCGGCCTACACCTTCGACCCGGCGACCCACAACACCGTCACGATCACCTTCCCCGCCACCACCCAGCGCTACTTCCGCCTGAACATCGGCGCCAACACCGGCTGGCCGGCCGGACAGATCTCGGAGTTCCAGATCTGGGCCACCTGATCGCCCCTCGGGCTCCCCGCTGGTCGCTCCCGCCCCCGGACGCTCCCCTGCGTCGGGTGGCGGGGGCGCCCGTGTCCCCGTTCAGTCAGCGCGTAACGCCGGTTCCACTCGGGGTCGCCGCCCGCAGCTCCCTCACCAAGGCGCGCACGACGGCGGATCCGGCCAGTTCGGACGTGGTGACATAGCCGACCCGGCGGGTCGGGCGGGCGGGGCCGAGGTCGGAGATCTCGACGGAGTCCGGTGCTCCGACCAGGGAGAGCGCCGGCATGATCGCCATCCCGTGGCCTCCGCTCACCAAGGACAGCACCGCGCCATCGTCCTCGGCCTCGACGGTCGCTTGCGGGATCCAGTCCTGCGCGGACCACCACGCGCGGGTGTACGAGCCGCAGTTCTCGGCCCAGTCGACCAACGGAAGCGAACGCGGAGCGGCGTGACCCCTCGCGTGCACCAGGGCGTACGGCTCCTCCAGGAGTCCGCCCGCGACCAGACCCGGTGGAAGCGGTACGGAGCCGCCCAGGGTGGCAAGGGCTATGTCGGCCTTCCCGTCGGCCACTTCGCCCGCGGTGCCGCGCCCCACCTCGCGTACGATCCGCACCTGCGGCTCGATCCCGGGGTGCCGGGCGCGCAGCCGCCGCAGCACAGGCGGCAGCAGGTGGAGAGCCGCGCTGCGGAAAGCCGCGATCCGCAGCGGCCCCTCCGCGGCGTCGGGCCGGCCCGCGCCGCGCGCCTCGACGGTCAGAACGTCCAGCAGGCGGAGGATGCGGCGGGCGTGCGCGACGGCCTTCTCGCCGGCAGGAGTGGGGCGGGCGCCGGTGCGGCCGCGCTCGAAGAGGACGGCCCCGATCTTGCGCTCGCTGCCGCGCACCGAGTGGGAGACCGCGGACTGGGTCAGCCCGAGGGTGCCGGCCGCGGCCGAGAAGCCGCCGGTGTCCGCGACCGCCACCAGGACGCGCAGTTCGTGCGGGGCGAGATCGGACTCGGTCGTACGGGCCACGGGGCGTTCACCTCAGCGTATGAGAGCTGCTCATGGAACGGTGCGTCGCATGAGCCCAACCGCCTGTCCGGGCGGCGCATTCCCGCCCTACCGTCCGGTCATGAACGAGACCGCGCTCACCGTGCACCAGACCGCCCGCCCGCACGGCTTCCCCACCGCCGGGCACTTCGCCGTCGTCGAGTCCACGCTTCCCGAGCCCGCGGCCGGCAGCGCGCTCGTGGAGAACCTCTACTGGTCCGTCGACCCCTACCACCGCGAGATGATGGACGACATGCCCGGCGGCTTCGAGCTCCACGCACCACTGGAAGGCCGCACCATCGGGCGGGTGACCGCCTCGCGCACGCCTGCGCTGGACGAGGGCGAGATCGTGTTCCACTGGCAGGGCTGGCGTACGCACGCGGTGGTCACGCCCGAGGAGATCCGGCGGCTGCCCCGCTTCGACGGAGTGCCCCTGACCGCGTACTTGAGCACCCTCGGCGGCACCGGCCTGACCGCCTATGTGGGCCTGACCCGGATCGCCCGGCTCCAGGAGGGCGAGGACCTGTTCGTGTCGGCCGCCGCCGGCGGCGTCGGCACGGCGACCGGGCGGTTCGCCAGACTGCTCGGCGCCGGACGGCTCGTGGGCAGCGCGGGCTCGTCGGCGAAGGCCCGACACCTCATGCGGGAGGTGGGCTACGACGCCGTCTTCGACTACCACGACGGGCCCGCCGCCGACCTCCTCGGCAAGGCCGCGCCTGACGGCATCGACGTGTTCGTCGACAACGTCGGCGGCGAGCAGCTGGCCGCGGCGGTGGGAGCGCTGCGCGAGTTCGGGCGCGTCGTCCGCATCGGCACGATCAGCCAGTACAACACCCCCGACGCGCCGCCGCCGCTCTTCAACCACGCGGACATCGTGGAGAAGAGCATCCGCATGGAGGGCTTCCTGGTCCGCAACTACCGCGACCTGCAGGACGAGTTGTACGAGTTCGCGGTGCCGCATCTGCAGAGCGGCCGTCTCGCCCTGGACGAGACGGTGGTCGACGGTTTCGAGCACATCGTGGACGCGTTCCTGGGAATGCTGCGCGGCGAGAACACCGGCAAGATCATCGTGCGGGACCGCACGCGAGCCCCGCGGCTCACCTGCGGTGGGGAAGGCTCCAGTGGTGCGGTGCGATGAGCCGGCGGACGCTGTCCGGGCCCCAGGAGCCCGGGGCGTAGAGCCCGACCGGGGGCGGGTTCTCCAGCAGCGGGGTGGACGCCTCCCACAGGCGCTCGATGCCGTCGGAGCGGGTGAACAGGGACTGGTCGCCCAGCATCGCGTCCAGGATGAGGCGCTCGTAGGACGGCGACCTCTCACAGACGGACTCGCAGGCGCCCTGCACGCGGAGTGACCAAGGACACCCAGCGGCCCCCGGGCCGGGCGGAGCGTGGAGAATGGCCGGGCCGCTCCGGGCCGTCGTCCCGAGGTCGAAGCGGGGACAGCGTTCGTGGTTGACGAGAGGCCCGGCGACATGGGTGCACCACCATTGCTAGAGCTCAGCGGCGTCAGCCGGGTCTACGGCAAGCGCACCGCGCTGGCCACCATGAACCTGCGACTGCGGTCCGGGAAGTGCGTGGCGCTGCTCGGCCACAACGGCTCGGGCAAATCGACGCTGCTGCGCATAGCGGCCGGCCGGGACAGGCCGAGCACCGGCGCCGTGACGTTCGACGGCAAGCCGATGAACGAGAACGACCCGGCGGTCCGGGCCCGGGTGGCGGTGGTCGGCGACACCGCGGCCTGTTACCCCGACCTGACCGTGCGCGAGCATCTGCAGCTGGTGGCGGTGGCCCACGGGGTGGAGGACGCCGGCGACTGGATCGGCCACGTCATGGCCGAGCGGAAGCTGACCGACCACGCCGACGCGCTGCCCGGCGCACTGTCCTCCGGGCAGCTCCAGTCGCTGCTGCTGGCCTCCGCGATGGTCCGGCCGCGTGACCTGCTGCTGCTGGACGAGCCGGAACAGCGACTGGACCCGGGCGCGCGGCGGCAGCTCGCGGACCTGATCAAGAAGGAGACCGCGGAAGGCGTCGCCGTGCTGCTGGTCACACACCACGGAGAACTGGCCCGTGCGGTCGCCGACCGGGTGCTGGTCCTCAGCGACGGCAAGGTGGTGGCCGACGGCCACCCGGACAAGGTGCTCGCCACCGGCACCGACGGACTGACCTGGCTGGCCGAGAACCCGGACGGTGCCCGGTGACCACCCTCGCCGAGGAGACCGAGGGGACCGGGGAGCACTCCGCGGCCTGGTCCGAGGAGGACGACTGGACGCGGGAGACGCTGCGGCTGGTCCGTGACCTGCGCACCCCGCACCGCCGCAAGAGGACCGGCCAGATCGGCTACACCGTGTACTGCGTGGTGCTGCTCCTCGTGGTGTGGGGAGCACTGCCGAGCATGGGGCTGTTCCTCGAGAAGTCGATGGGCGCCGACTACTCCGGTCACGGACCGGCGATCCTGGCCGCGCTGCCGGCCGGGTCCTGTGCGCTGGGGCTGGGATGGCTGCTGGTCGCGGCCTGGGACGCCCAGTGGCGTGGGCCGGTGGTGCCGCCGCGGGAGACCGTGGACTGGCTGCTGGCCCAGCCGGTGGACGTCGCCCGGGTGCTGCGGCCGTGGTTCTGGGGGTCGGCCGCGATCTCCGGCGGAGCCGGGCTGCTGGTCGCGGCGATCGGCATGGTCGCGCTGGGCCTGACGGTCGGTGTGGGGCTGCCGGCCGCGTTCGGCTGGTGCCTGCTGGGCGGCTGCGGTCTGCCGCTGCTGGCGACCGCGCTGGCCATCGCGGTGGAGGGCAGCGAGCGGGTGGCCCGCTGGGCCCGGCTGGCTACTCCGTACGTCGGTATGGCGGTGCTGGCGCTGGTGGCGCAGACCGTGCTGGCGGTCAGGGGCGACCGGCTGCCGGGACTGGAAAGGGTGGAACTGTGGTCCGGGCCCTGGGGCTGGGCCGGGCTGGCCGCGCTGGCCCCCACGCCGGCCGCGTTGCCGGGCGGCTGGGCCGCGGGCATCCTGCTGGCGGTGGTGGTGGCCGGCGCACTGGCCGCGGCACACCGCTTCGCCGGCGCGCTGTCCTTGTCCGCGGTACGGCGGCGGTCGCGGACCGCGACTGGCGTGATGGCCGCGCTGCGCACGGTGGAGTTCCGTACCGCGCGGCAGGCGGTGGCCGGGGTCACCGGCGGGGGCCGCTCGGCGCGATGGCGGTTGCCGGCGCCCCGTCGGTCGGAACTGGCCGTGCCGTGGCGGGACACGCTCGCGCTGCTGCGGACTCCGGGCCGGCTGGGCCGGGCAGTGGTGCTGGGGGTGCTTGCGGTGCTGGGCGCAGTGCTGGCGGCCTCGGCGCACGGCGGGACGGGCGTGACGGCGGCGCTGGCCTCACTGGTGTTCGGCTACTGGTCGCTGACCCAGCTGCTGGAGCCGGCCCGGGTGGAGACCGACGACACGCGGCGCGGATCGTGGGCGCCGTATCCCTACCGGGGCCTGATGCTGCGGCACACGGCGGTGCCCGTCGTGCTGGGGCTGGTGGGCGCGCTGGTGGCGGCGGGGGTGCTGGCCGGGGAAGGCGTGGGGGCCCGTGCGTTGCTGGCACCGGCTCTGGTGCCGCCGCTGGTGGGCGCTTCGCTGGTCAACGCCTGCCGGGGGGCGACCAAGCACCATCTGCTGATGTCGTCGGCCCAGTCCCCTGCGGGTGGCATGGGCCCGGTGCTGTTCCTGGGCTGGTACGGCGCCGGGGCGCTGGCGGCGCTGGTCACGCTGGTCGTCCCGTTCCTGACCGCGCTGCATTCCGGCTCGGCCGCCTCGATCGTCACCGCCGTCGTGGCAAGCGGCATGGTGACGGTGATCATGGTGCGCTGGGCGGTCATGCGGATCGGGAACCTGACGGCTCCCTTGGCGGACTGACCGGGGTGCCGGTGGCGGCCCCCGACGGGTGGCCGGGGCCGTCTGCCGACTGCCCGGCCTCCGGCCACCGCACGCCGGGCAGCCGGCCGCCCGACGGTCACTTGTGGTGGGGAAGGCTCCAGTGGTGCGGCGCGATGAGCCGCCGGACGCTGTCCGGGCCCCAGGAGCCCGGGGCGTAGAGCTCGACCGGGGGCGGGTTCTCCAGCAGCGGGGTGGACGCCTCCCACAGGCGCTCGATGCCGTCGGAGCGGGTGAACAGGGACTGGTCGCCCAGCATCGCGTCCAGGAGGAGGCGTTCGTAGCCCTCGAGCGCGTGCATGGTGTTGAAGGAGTCGGCGTAGCCGAAGACCATCTCCGCGGTGCTCAGGCGCATGGCGGGGCCGGGTTCCTTCACCAGGAAGGAGGTGGTGATGCGGCCCGGGTCGTCGAAGTCGATCACCAGCGCGTTGCTCCGGGCCTCGGAGCCGCCCCGCGCGGCCAGCGGGAACATGCGCAGGGCCGGTTCCCGGAAGCCGAGGGTCACGACGTGCCGTGCCTCGCCGAGGGACTTGCCCGACCGCAGGTAGAAGGGCACCCCGGCCCAGCGCCAGTTGTCGATCCCGACGCGCAGGGCGACGAAGGTCTCGGTGTCCGAGGCGGGATCCACGCCCGGCTCGGCCCGGTACCCCTCGTACTGCCCCCGCACGACATGGGCAGGGTCGATGGGCTGAAGCGACTCGAAGACCTTCTCCTTCTCGTCCCGCAGGGACTGTGCCTGGAGCGCCGTGGGCGGCTCCATGGCCACGAATCCCAGGAGCTGGAAGAGGTGGGTGACGATCATGTCCCGGAACGTGCCGGTGCCCTCGAAGAACTGGGCGCGGCCCTCGATGCTGATGCTCTCCGGCACGTCGATCTGCACGTGGCTGATGTGGTCGCGGTTCCAGACCGGCTCGAAGAGGCCGTTGGCGAAGCGCAGGGCGAGGATGTTGTCGACCGACTCCTTGCCGAGGAAGTGGTCGATGCGGAAGACCCGGGACTCGTCGAAGACGGCGTGGATGGACGCGTTGAGCGCGCGGGCCGAGGCGAGGTCCGTGCCGAAGGGCTTCTCCACGATCACCCGGGCGTTGTCGGAGAGTCCGCTCGCCCCGAGCGTCTCGATCACGGAGGTGAAGGCGCTCGGCGGCACCGCGAGGTGGAACAGGCGCCGCGGGCTGCCCCCGATGGCCTGCTCGGCCTCCCGTACGGCCGCGAGCAGCGGCCCGGCTGCGCCGGGATCGCACGCGCCGAAGGACAGGGCGGCCTCGAACTCCTCCCACGCACGGCCCTGGGGCTTCGACCGGCCGAACTCGGAGACCGCCTCCCGCGCGTGCTTGCGGAAGTCCTCGTCGCTCAGCGTGCTCTTGGCGGGCGCCGAGCCGACGATCCGGTAGCGGGCCGGCAGCAGCCCCGCCTTGGCGAGGTGGAAGAGACCGGGCAGCAGTTTGCGGCGGGCGAGGTCGCCGGTCGCGCCGAACAGCACCACCACGTGGTCCTCGGGGACCGGGCCGTGACCGGGAGAGGAGGAACGATGGGACACGGCGCCTTCACCCGCTCTTCTCGGCGTGGCCGCCGAACTCGCCGCGCATCGCGGACAGCACCTTGTCGCCGAACTCGCCGAGTCCGCGCGACGCGTACCGCTCGGCCAGCGAGGCGCTGATGACGGGGGCGGGCACGCTCTCGTCGATCGCGGCCTGGACCGTCCAGCGGCCCTCTCCGGAGTCCGAGACCCGGCCGGTGAACTGGTCCAGCTGCGGTGAGCGGGCGAGCGCGTCGGCGACGAGGTCGACCAGCCAGGAGCCGATCACCGAACCGCGCCGCCACACCTCGGCGACCTCGGCCACGTCGATCTCGTACTGGTACGCCTCGGGCTCGCGCAGCGGCGCCGTCTCGGCGTCGACGGCCCTGCGGCCGAGCCCCGCGTCCGCGTGCCGGATGATGCTGAGGCCTTCGGCGATGGCGGCCATCATCCCGTACTCCACGCCGTTGTGGACCATCTTCACGAAGTGGCCGGCGCCGCTCGGCCCGCAGCGGAGGTAGCCCTCCGGCGCGGTGCCGTCGGACCTGGTCCTGCCAGGCGTGGGCTCGGCGTTCCCTCGGCCGGGCGCGATGGTGCGGAAGATCGGGTCCAGCCGCGCCACCGGCTCGTCCTCGCCGCCGATCATGAGGCAGTATCCGCGTTCGAGGCCCCAGACGCCGCCGGACGTGCCGCAGTCGACGTAGTGGATCCGATGCGGGGCGAGCTGCCGGGCGCGGGCCATGTCGTCGCGGTAGTAGGAGTTGCCGCCGTCGATGACGGTGTCGTCGGGTTCCAGCAGCGCGGTGAGCTCGTCGAGCGTCGACTGCACGACCCCCGCCGGGAGCATCAGCCACACGTTCCGGGGCGGCGCCAGCTTCTCCACGAACTCCTGGAGCGAGGCGGCGGCCGTCGCCCCCTCCTTCTCCAGTTCCAGCATGGCGTCGCGGTTGAGGTCGTGGACGACGCACGGATGGCCGTCGCGCATCAGCCGGCGCACGAGATTGGCGCCCATGCGGCCGAGCCCGATCATGCCGAGTTGCACGGGTGAGTCAGTGGCCATCCGGTTTCCCCGTTCCTCGGCGGCCTCTACGGGCCGAAGGTCGTGTGGGCCCACGTCTCAGGGCGGCTCCCTGGAAATCTACCCATGCGCGACATTTGGTGCGACGAGAGGAACGCCGTCCGCCGGCCGGGGTGCGACGGGCGAGGCAGGTCGTGACCTGCGGTCTCCGTGCGAGCCGGGAGTTCCGCCAGGTGCTGGGCGCGGACGCCGCGCTGCGCCGTCCCGGTGATGGGAGGGGGTTCCCGAGGCGGTACCGCCACGTCCTCGGATCCGGCCGTCGCCCACCGGGCGGCCGGGTCGCCGCGGACAGAGCGGTGGCGGTCTCGCCGCCGCCCTGCCCGGCGGCGTGCGTCAGCGCGCGACGGCGCAGTTCCGCCAGGCCGTGGCCAGGGCCCGCGGGATCTGCGGGATGGCGCGGCAGCCGCTCTCGCTCGCGGGGAAGCCGTCGGTGGCGACGTAGGTCCAGTTGGTTCCCGAGGTGGCGCGGAAGTACTTCATGGCGCTGCCCTCGTCCTGCAGGTTCACCAGCTCGCCCTCGGTCGCGCCCTGGGTGGGCTGGAACTGGGTGGCCGCGTAGCGGACGGTGCCGCACTGACCGAAGAAGAACCGCTGCGGCTCCGGCTCGATGTGCACGAAGCGCGGGAAGCCGCGCTGGTACGCCCGTGTCACCGCGGCCTTGACCTCACCGCTGACGGTCAGGTTGCGGCAGCCGGGGACGGAGGCGGGCGCCTGCCGGGTGCTGGGGGAGGTCGCGGGGGTGCTGGAGCGGGGCGACGGTGTGGTTGCCGAGGGGGACGTGACGGAATCGGACGGCTGGGCCGAGGGAGAGCCGGACGCTGATGCCTGTGCCGTGACCGACGCGTCCGGCGAGGGGGAAGTGGCCGGACCGGCGGCGGTGTCGGACCCGGAGGAGTCGCTGCACCCCGTCAGCAACAGGATCCCGCCCAGCAGTGCAGCCGCCATTGAGACACCTCTGAAACCGGACAACGTGACGCTCCTCCTCGGTTGACGAACCTCATGCGCACCCCGCCGTGCCCCACAGCCGGTGATCCGCTCACCCCTCACTACTCCGCCGGACCGTGGCCGGGTTGCACAGGCGGCCGGATCAACGATTGCAATTCCGCATACGCGTCCGCCGTGCAGCCATATGTCCGGATCAGGTGACCGGCCCCCGCGGGGCCAAGGGGACACCTTCCGCTGGTTGTTTACGTTTGCTTTACCTGCGTTCACCTCCGCTGGCCAAGATCCGCCAGGGGCATGCCACCTCTCGGCACCGGCGTGCCCCTCACCTTGTGGCGATCGGAAGGACAGCTGGTGATACGGCCAACACAGCGGCTCAGGCGGCCCGGTGGCGGATCGGCGGGGCAACGGCTCGCGGGGGCGGCGCTCGCCGCGCTGCTCCTGCTGAGCGGGAACCTCACCGGGGCGTACGCCGAGACCGGGGCGGAGAAGCATCCGCCGGGGCACGACCAGACGGCGGACGCCACGAGCCTGCCGGCGCTCACCCCCGGGGACGGCGCGTACCTGGAGGGCACGGAGAAGGTCGCGGCCACGCCCACGCTGGCCGGTGACTCCGTCACACGGCTCGCGGTCGACGGCAAGGCCGTGGACGCCGAGCGGACGGTCGGGACCTCCCGGCTCAGCTTCGACGTCGGGTCCAACTCGACGGAGGCCCGCTACCACAACCACGTCCTGGTCAACGGAGACTACCGGGCCGACATCGGCGACCTCGTCAACCAGCGCGGCACGATCGAGATCCCCAACGACGAGCTGGTCAAGGGCGAGAACAAGGTCGAGATCCTCGCCGGCACCGTCGACAGCTCCTGCGGCACCAACTTCGACGACTTCGTGCTCTCCGACATCAGCCTGGACCTGCTCGGCGAGGTCGCGGACGGCGAGGAGAACGAGTACACGTACTCCTTCGGCGACGGCAGCTGCGGCACCAACACCACGCTGCTCACCAAGGCCACGCTGACCTTCTTCGTCCTGGGCGACCCGCAGCGCACCACCGGCCTGCGCGCCGACCTGGACACCACCGGGCTCGCCAACGGCGCGCACGCCCTCACGGCGACGACGACCTCGGGCAAGACCGTCAAGAACACCGTGACGGTGAACAACGCCCCCGCGGGCGCCCCCCGGCTGCTGCCCAAGGACGGCACGCTGGTGAAGGGCCGCCAGCCGGTCTTCGCGAACTTCCCCGCGGGCGCCGAGGGCGAGCCCACGACGCTCACCGTCGACGGCAAGGAGCCCGCCACCGCCGCCAGTCTCGGCAACGGCGCGGCCACCTTCTCCTTCGACGTCGGGTCGAACTCGATCGACGACAGGTACGACAACCACCTCCTCGTCAACGGCAAGCGCATCGACCTGGGCGGCACCTGGGTCAGCCAGCGCGTCGACATCGCCGTCCCCGCGCGCTTCCTGGTCCCCGGTGACAACACGATCACGGTCGTGACCAGCGCCTACAAGGAGAGCTGCGGCAACAACCGCGACGACTTCGACATCTCGGGGCTCGCGCTCGCCCTCGACGGCGGCACCGTCACCGGCCACGGCATCGCCGACTCGTACGCCATGGGCGACGGCAGCTGCGGCAACAGCGACACCCGCCTGCGCGAGGCCGACCTGCACTGGACGATCGACGCCCCGGCCGTGCACGTCTCACCGACCCTGGGCTCGGGCAACGCGACCCTCGGCTTCACCGTGGGCACCAACTCGATCGAGGCCCGCTACCAGAACCACATCCTGGTCAACGGCCAGAAGCAGGTGCTCGACGCCGACTTCGTCAGCCGGCACGTCGGCCTGACGTTCCCCAACGAGTGGCTCGTCCCCGGCTGGAACACCATCGACTTCGTCACGGGCACCTTCCCGACCTCCTGCGGCGACAACCGCGACGACTTCGCCGTCTCCGACATCACCCTGACCCCGGCGAACGGCACCGCCGCCGGCCGGATGCTCAAGGGCTCGTACGGCTTCGGCGACGGCAACTGCGGCGACAACGTCAACCCGCTGACCGAGATCGACCTGGAGTTCTTCGTCGATGGCCCTGCCCAGGGCCTGTACGCCGACCTCGACACCGCCAAGACCGCCGACGGCAAGCACACCCTGGCCGCGACGTCGAAGAGCGGCAAGACCGCGACCCGCTTCCTGGTCACCGACAACTCCGCCCCCACGGTGGCGTCCAGCGTCCCCGCCGCCGGACAGCGGATCACCGCCTCGGTCGTCCTCGACGTGCGGCTCCAGGACCTGTCCGGCGTCGTGAAGGGCCCGGACGTCACGCTCGACGGCAAGCCGGTCGAGCCCGGCGCCGCGGTGGGCCCCGGCCTGTCCGCCGGCGAGCACACGCTGAAGGTGTCCGGCACCGACGGCGTCGGCAACACCGGCACCCGCGAGGTGACGTTCACCTCCGCCGGCGTCCCCGACGCCCCCGCCGACCTCACCCCGAAGTCCGGCACGACCGACGCGGGCGGCAGCGTGAAGCTGTCGGCCACGGTGGCCGAGCCCGACGGCGGTGACGTGACCGCCACGTTCTCCGAGACCGAGATCATCACCCCGGACCACGTCTACCAGGGCACGGCCACGTCCGTCCCCACCACGCTCAAGGTCAAGGGCGAGAAGAAGGTCAAGGCCGCCGGCCTCGCGCCCGCCGACGGCAGGACGCTGCCCGCGCCGGCCGGCCCGGACGTCACCTTCCAGCGGTACGACGTGAAGGTGAAGGGCCACGTGGACGCGCCGGTTCTGCGCTGGGAGGGCGTCATCGACCCCGAACGGCTCGCCGCGCTGCGCGTGTGGAACACCAGGACCGACGCCTGGGACGTCCTGACCAGCGCCCGCGGCGCCGTCGAGGGCAACACCGTGCTGACCGCCGTCGTCGACCGGAAGTACGTCGACCGGCAGCAGGTCCACGTCATGGTGACCGGCGAGGACCCGTTCGCCGACGACATCGACGCCGGTGACCCGGACCGCTTCGCCGACCCCGCCTCGTACGACTTCTCGATCGTCCACTACACCGACACCCAGTACCTCTCCGAGGGCGCGGTGGAGCAGGAGACGCCCGAGGAGCGCGCGGTGTGGGAGAAGGCGTACGGCGACGTCTCCCGCTGGATCGCCGCCAACAAGGACCAGCGCAAGATCGCCTACGTCGCCCACACCGGCGACATCATCGAGAACAACATCCGCAAGCCCGCCGACGAGGCCACGCAGCGCCAGATCACCGGCGAGCTGGAGCTCTCCTCCAAGCAGCAGAAGATCCTCGACGACGCCGGGATCCCCAACGGCGTGATTGCGGGCAACCACGACAACCAGTCGGGCACCGAGAACGGCCCCGGCGCGATCTACAACAAGTACTACGGCCCCGACCGCTACCAGGCCCTGTCCAAGGGCTGGAAGCACGCCGAGTACGGCGGCCCCTGGCGGCCCGGCGACAACCAGAACCACTACGACCTGTTCTCCGCCGGCGGCCTCGACTTCGTCGTGGTCGGCCTGTCCTACGGGGTGACCCGCGAGGAGGCCGAATGGGCCGACTCCGTCTTCAAGCGCTTCCCCGGCCGCAACGGCATCCTGCTCTCGCACGACTACCTCGCGCCGAGCGGCAACGCGAACGGACGCGGCGCCCCGTTCTCCGCGCCCGACGGCTCGATGCTCTACAAGACCGTGGTCCAGGACAACCCGAACGTCTTCCTGATCCTCGCCGGTCACGAGCACGGCGTCGGCACCAACGTGAAGCCCAAGGTCGGCGAGGTCGAGCACGACGTCGTCGAGCTGCTCGCGGACTACCAGTTCTACACGGTCTCCGCGGACCGGCTCGGGCTCACCGAGATCGGCGGCTACCAGCCGGACGACCAGCTCCAGTTCGGCGCGAGCTTCTTCCGGATGCTGCAGTTCGACGTCAAGCGCTCGGAGGTGACGGTGGACACCTACTCGCCGCTGCTCGACGAGTTCGGCGCCACCGAGTACGACACCGACCACCGCTACGACGGCACCGAGGACAACATGGTGCTGCCGGTCGACCTCACCAGCCGCAAGACGGCCTTCACGACCGACTCGCTGGCGCTCTACGACCCCGTGAGCGTCATCGGCAAGGCCAAGGCCCGCTCCGGCGAGGTCGCCTCGGTGACCTGGCGGGGGCTCAAGCCGGGCACGACCCACGCCTGGTTCGTCACGGTGCGCTCCACCGGCGGCGGTGTCAGCGCCTCCGAGCCGGGCGTCTTCGTGACCAAGGACGCCCACGGCCGCCCCGGCACGTGGGGACCGGACGCGCCCGCGTACCCGTGGTTCGCGCCGTCCACCGGCCGGCGGTGACCGGCTGACACGCCGGTAGGACCGCAGGCCCGCCCACGCCCGCCGTCCCGGACCCGACCGGTCCGGGACGGCGGGCCGCCGCCGTTCACCCCCCACCCAGAGGACCGACCTCATGCGTTGCACCACCGCGCCCCGGCTCTTCGCCGTGCTCCTCGCGGCCCTCGTCGCCGTGCTCGCCGCGGCCCTCGCCTCCGCCGCACCGGCCGCCGCGCACGACGCGACCTCGAAGGCGTACGTCGAGGTGAAGGGCACCGGAAGCCACGTGGAGGCGACCCTCGACCTCGAGTACGACCTGCTCATGAAGTCGGCCTGGCTGTACGAGGAGGCGTACGGGGCGCAGGGCCGGACCGAGCAGCTGCACCAGCTCCAGACCAACGCCGACGCGGTGCACGAGTACGTCACCGGGCGCTTCGCCGTCGGCCACGAGGACGCCGCCTGCTCACCCCGCCCCGCCCGCGACGCGGACGTCCACACCCGCGGCACCCGCCCGTACGCCGTCCTCACCCTGGTCTACGACTGCCCGGGCGGCGCCGGCGGCACGTACACCGTCTCCAGCGCCCTCTTCCCCGACGCCGAGAGCTTCGTGCACAGCACGCAGACGATCGTCCACTACGACATCGACGGCCGGCGGGGCTCCCAGGTGCTGACCGCCGCCGAGCCCACCCTGGAGACCACCGGGCACCACGAATCCCGGCAGATCACGGACTTCTTCCTGCTCGGCATGGAACACCTGCTGTTCGGCCTCGACCACATCCTCTTCCTGCTCTCCCTGCTCATCGGCGCCCGCGGCCTGCGCGACGTCGTCCTCGCGGCGACCGCCTTCACCGCCGCGCACAGCGTCACCTTCCTCCTGGCGGCCATGGGCCTCGTCCACGTCCCCGGATCGGTCGTCGAGCCGGTCATCGCGGCCTCCATCGCCGCCGTGGCCCTCGCGGGGCTCCTCCTGCGCAACCGCGAGGCCACCGGCCGCTGGCGGCTCCCGGTCGTCTTCCTCTTCGGCCTCGTCCACGGCCTGGGCTTCGCGGGCGCGCTCGGCATCGACGAGAGCTGGTCCTGGGAGCTGCTGCTGTCACTGCTCAGCTTCAACGTCGGCATCGAGGCCGTGCAGCTCGGCATCATCGCGGTCACGTTCCCCCTGCTGGCCCTGCTGCGCCGCACCCCCGCCCACCGCTGGGCGCTGCCCGCGATGACGGCTCCGATCGTGGTCGTGAGCGTCTACTGGTTCTGCGAGCGGGTGGCCGTGCCGGCGTGACGGGGTGCGGCCGCCGGGCCGGTTCCCCGGAAGCGGTCAGGCTTCCAGGCGGACGGGCATCAGGACCGAGAAGGCGCCGTCGTCCTCCGCCCGGCGGATCGTCAGGGGCGCGGTGGGGGCACCGAACTCCAGCACCAGCTGGTCGCGGGCTCCGGCGGCCAGCGCCTGGAGGAGGTACTCGCGGTTGACGGCGACGTCGTCCGGGCCCTCGTCGCCGTCCTCGCACACGCTCACCGTGCCGTCGCCCGCCACCGTGAGGACGCTGATGTCGGGGGACTTCCCGTCCTGCTCCCGCGTCTCGCCGGCGCGGACCGGTCCGGTCTCCAACGCGGTGCGCAGCGCCGCGACCTCGACGAGGACGCGCCGGCCCTCCGGCAGGCGCACGATGCGGCGGTAGTCGGGGAAGTCGTGGTCGAGACAGCGGCCGGCCGCCTGACGGTCGCCTGCCGCCAGGGCGACACGGTCACCGTCCACCGTGAGCTCGACGGACGTCTCGCCGCCGGCCAGGAGCGCCCGCATGGCGTCGGCGAGCGGGGACGGCACGACGACCTGGCGGCGGGGCCCGTCGTGCCCGGTGGCACCGGTCTGCGCGACGGCCATCCGGTACCGGTCGGTGGCCACGACATGGAGCGTCCCGCCGTCGATGTCGAACAGGACCCCGCCGAGCACCGGCAGTTCGGGATCGGTCCCGGCGGCGAAGCGGACCGCGTCGAGTGCGGCGGCCAGGTCCGGCGTGGGGACGGCCAGGCGGACGGTGCCGGTAGTGAGGGGCGAGGACATGGGGTTCTCCTTGCGGTCGAGTAGTGCGCGGATCGCGGAGAACTCCACGCGGGCGTCGGACAGACCCCGTTCGAGGCGGCGCAGTTGCGCCTGCAGCAGTTTCCTGACCAGGTCGGTGTCGGCACTGGACCAGCCGGCCAGCACCAGGCGGATGTCCGCCAAGGGCATGCCGGTCCGGCGCAGCCGTGCCAGCAACCGGGCCTCTTCGAGCTGCTCGGGGCCGTACCAGCGGTAGCCGCTCGACGGTTCCACGCGGGCCGGGACCAGGACCCCGGCGCCGTCGTAGAACCGCAGCGCGCTCACGCCCAGGCCGCTGTCCCGGGCCAGCTCACCGATACTGCGCATGTCGTTCTGCACACCCGGGACTCTGCCCCCTCCACCAGGTCGAGGGTCAACCCGCCTGCCCGGAGGGGCCGTCCCAGGCTCCAACCAGACCCGCGGGTCGGCGGGTTGAACGGGGCGTGACGTCCGGCACCGGGGAGGGGAGGTGGACTTCACCTCCCCGTCACGCGTCCGCCAGGAGGCCCGGACACGATCGTGATCGTTCCCGCTCGCCGTCCCCAGGAGGACCCCCGTCATGCTGCGCCGGACCCTGTCCGCACTCGCCGTCGTCTTCGCGCTCTCCGCCACCACCGGCACCGCCGCCGCCACCACGGGCAAAGCCCCGGCCGCCGAGGGCCGCGGCGCGCGTGTGCTGGACGTGATGACGTTCAACATCCACCACGCCCAGGGCACCGATGACGTGCTCGACGTCCCGCGGATCGCGGACGTCGTCCGCAGGAGCGGCGCCGACGTGGTCGGGCTGCAGGAGGTCGACAACCACTACTCCGCGCGCAGCGACTGGGCCGACCAAGCCGCCGACCTGGCGAAGCTGCTGGGCTACCACGTCGTCTTCGGCGCCAACATCGACAACGCGCCCCCGGCCGGCAGCGACCACCGGATCCAGTACGGAACCGCGATCCTGTCCCGCTACCCGATCACCGCGTCGGAGAACACCTGGCTGTACAAGTCCCCCGGCCAGGAGCAGCGCGGACTGCTGCACGCCACCTTGAACGTGCGCGGCAAGGCCGTCCACTTCTACTGCACCCACCTGGCCGCCAGTTCGCAGACCGACCGCCTCCAGCAGACCCCGCAGATCGTGGACCTGATCGGCGACAGGGAGCCCGCCGTCCTCGTCGGCGACTTCAACGCCCTGCCGGACGCCCCCGAGTCGCAGCCGCTGCAGTCCCGCTACACCGACGCGTGGGCCCGTTCGCTGCACGGCCGTGGCGACGGCGCGACCTACCCCGCCGAGGCCCCGACCGAGCGCATCGACGCCATCTACACCACCGACGAGGTCAAGCCGCTCGTCACGCGCGTGGTGCAGGCCGACCCGACGGCCTCCGACCACCTGCCGCTGATCAGCAAGGTCCTGGTCACGCCCTGATCAGGAGCCGGGGCCCAGCCGCTCGACGACCGAGCGGAGCTGGTCGCGGTCGAGCTCGTACACCGTCTCGCCCGCCCGTGGGTCGCGTGCGTGGAGCACGTGGAACAGCGGGGCGTACGGACCGCCGAGGTCGACGAGGGTCGCCGAGGCCCCGCGTACCGCCCGCTCGGTGCCCTGCGGGCCGGAGAGGTCGATGCGGCTGAGGACGCCCGGGGTCACCCACACCGGGACCGGCCCGAGGTGGCCGAAGAGCTGCAGGTGGAAGTGGCCGCACAGGACGAGCCGTACGTCCGTGCCGCGTACGGCGTCCGCCAGTTCGGCCCCGTCCTGCAGCCCGAGGGCCTTCTGGGTCGCGACGTCGAGGGTGACGGGCGGGTGGTGGAGGACCACCACGGATCCGTGCGGCGCGGGCTCGGCCAGCACCTCGCGGAGCCAGCCGAGCTGGCGCGGGCCGACCCGGCCGTACACCTTGCCGGGGACGAGCGAGTCGAGCGTGATGAAGCGGTGGCCGCCGATCACGCTCACGGCGGCCCGCTCGCCCTCCGGGGAGTCGACGACCGCGGTCGCCAGGTCGTCGCCGTCGGCTCCCAGGTGGCCGCTGCCCAGCACCTTGGCGAAGGCGCCGCGCTCGTCGTGGTTGCCGGTGCAGAACACCACGGGCGCCCGCCTGCGCGCGGCGAACTCCCGCACCATGTCGCGGGCCGCGGCGTACGCCTCCGGGGAGCCGTCGTCGGCGACGTCGCCGCTGACGACGACGGCGCCGACGTCCGGGACGGAGTCGAGGGCGGCGAGCATCCGGCGCAGGGACTCCCGCGCGTCGATCCCGCGGGAGTTGGGCCCGTCGACGGGGCCGATGTGGATGTCGGACAGATGAAGGATCCGCATCCCGACCACGGTACCCACCACGTGACGTGGCGTCACCGGGGCTGACCGGGGCCGGGAGCGGACCTCAGCAGTGGGGGCGGGCGCTCACTTCAGCCGTTCGAGGCAGAGCGTGAAGTCCCGGCCGGAGCCGCCCTGCGTGTACCGGCTGTACGGCTCGTCGCAGCTCCCGTCCGTCCCGGACTGCCTGCTGGCGACCTTGAACTGGGCCCCGGGGTCGCCGCAGTCCACGATCTCGAACTCCGGGTCCCCGACGGAGATCACGCCCGTGGCCGCCGCGTTCCCCGCGTGCAGGCAGTCGCCCGCGTCGGCGGTCGCGGCGCCCCCGAACCAGGTGGTGTAGCCGCCGTAGACCACGAAGCCGATCACGACGAGGCTGATCACTCCCCTGACGATGCCCTTCACGCCGATGCGGCGTGCGGGCGCGGGCGCCGGAGGGCCGGGCACGCTGTACGGGTTGCCGGCCGGCGGGCCGTACGGCGCGGGCGGCTGCTGGTTGTACGGGTTGGTGCCGGGCGGCGGTGGCGGAGTGCTCATCGCGGTTCCCCCTGGATCTCGTAAAGACAAGGTCAAGTAGCCGGTGGAAGTTACCACCGGGACCCGCGCTGGGGACCGGATCACCGGAAATCTGTGGCCTTGACGTGACCCTCGGCCACGTCGGCCGCGCACGGGAGGCGCTCCGGGGTCCCGACCCCGGTGGACGTCGCTTTTGTCAAGCCCCGAATTCCAGGGGCGTGACGCGAGGCACCGGGCCGGGCTCAATGGAGGCATCGGTTCACGCAGAACGGGTGGCCCTCCCGGAACCATCCCGGTTTCCCGTCATCCCTCAACAAGGAGAATTCTCATGGCCCGCACACCTCGTTCCCGGCGTCTGGCGATCTTCACGGCCTCCGCGGCCCTGGCGGCAGGGGGCGCCCTGATCCCCACCACGGCGTTCGCCGCTCCCGCGTCGGCGCAGACAAGCGCCGTGTCCACCCAGGCACCCCAGCAGCAGACGAAGACCACCGGCTACGGCGGCGACAGCGATTGCTGGGAGTCCGACTACGAATATTGGGAGTACACGGAGTACTGGGACTACACGGATTCCTACGACTACTACGACGGGTACTGGGTTTACTACTGATCCACGGCTGCCCGAAGACACGCGGGTGCCGGCCCGGCGGTGGAGACCGCCGGGCCGGCACCCGTCCTCCGCTGAGGCGGCCTCGACGTGGCCCGCCTTGCGTACGGGCCGACCCCTCCGGCCGCCCGATGCCCTCACGGCATGCGGGCCTGCGCGACCCGGCGGAGAAGGAGATGCGGATATCCGGCCATCCAAGCGACTGGCTCATGCCGGACGGCTGGCCGTCGCGGAAGAAGGCGTCTCAACTCGGGTCGGCGCTCGGGAGATGGCGGCCGACAGCCAGGAAGGCATCTGACGCCTGGCTGCCCGCGCCCGGCGCACCGGATGGTGCGCCGGGCCGCCGGCGGTTTACCACCAGATGACGACGTATCCGGGGCCGCCGTTCTCGCCGAGGGCGGGGAGGCCGATGGTGCGTGCGCCGCCTGATCCGCCGATGCCTGCGCCCTGGGGTGCTGGCTGGATGATGCCGTCCACCGCAGGACGGCCTCCCTGGCCACCCGGCTCACCGATCGGACCAGTGAGGGTGCCGTTTGCGCCGTTGTTGCCTTGGCGGACTGTGCCCTGGCCGGGGCAGGAGGCTGTGCCGCCGGCGCCACCGGGAATGAGCCCCCGCGCGCCGCCTTCGGCAGTCACGATGTCGCCTAGCCCGTTGTCCACCGTGCTTGGTGTGCCGGGGAAGCCGCTCGCAGGCCCGCCCGCGCCTCCTGTGCCGACGTCTACCACGACCGGTGTACCAGACTGGACGGGAAGGACGCACCAGGCGAATCCCCCGGCGCCGGCACCGGCTCCGGTGCGGGCGAAATCGCCTCCCTCACCGCCCCCGCCGGCGCCCCATGCCTGCACGAAGACCGTGGTGACGTCGGCGGGCGGCATGAATTGACCGTCGCTCTGGAAGTCCATCAGGCCGTGGGCGGGGGCGACACCGGGCAGGCCCTGGGGTCCGGCAGGTCCGGCGGGTCCGGCGGGTCCGGCAGGTCCCTGCTGGCCGGTCTCGCCCGGAAGTCCCTGCGGCCCGGCGGGTCCAGCAGGTCCAGCAGGCCCCTGCGGGCCGGGAGGTCCAGGCGGGCCGGGAGGTCCGGGAATGCCGGGGCGGCCCGGGTGACCATAGCCCGGGCGGCTGGGGCAGTAACCGGGGAAGTACGGGAAGAGAAAGCACGGATCAGCGAGGCCGGCTTGAGCGTCAGGCTTCACGGCGGCAGCCTTGCCACCGTCGGCGTACGCGGCGCCCGTCAGAGCACTGGACGCCAGGGCCACGCTCGCGGCCGCCGTCAACAGCGCCCGAGGTATGGCTATTCGAGACAACATGTCACCTCCAGGAAGGGGCCCCGCAGCGGGCGGCAGCCGCCGCTATCTGTCATTGACGGCAGCGAGCCACCCGCAAGAATTGCCCTGCATAATTCGACGTGCACTTTCAGTAGCCGACCGAGTGACCCCCGGGACAGCCCCCTGAAGACGCGGCGCCCGGCGCGCCAGGTGGTGCGCCGGGCCGCCTGCGGTCTACCACCAGATGACGACGTATCCGTCGCCGCCCGCCGCACCTGGAGCGTCGGTGTCGCTGCCGCCGTCGCCGCCCTCGCCCGCACCGGTCGGTGCTGGCTGGACCACGCCGTCCACCGCGGGGCGGCCGCCCTGGCCCGGGGCGCCCGGTAGCGGGTTGCCCTCCTGGCCGTCCGCGCCCGTGCGGACGGTGCCCTGCCCAGGACAGACGCCCGTGCCACCGCTGCCCCCGATGAGCAGCGACGCGCCCCCGCCGCCGCTGGCCGACACGACGCCGCCCAGGTTGTTGTCCACAACGGTCGGCGTGCCCGGAGAACCGTTGGCCGGGCCGGCGCCACCGGCGCCACCGGCGCCGACGTCCACCGCGACCGGTGTGCCCGGCTGGACGGTGAGGACGCACCAGGCGAAGCCGCCGCCGCCGCCTCCGGCGCCGGTGATCGCGCCGCCGCCTACGGCTCCGCCCCCGCCGGCGCCCCATGCCTGGACGAAGACCGTGGTCACCGCGGCGGGCGGCACGAACTCGCCGTCGTCGTCGAAGTCCACCAGGCCGTGGGCGGGGGCGACACCGGGCAGGCCCTGGGGTCCGGCGGGTCCGGCGGGTCCGGCGGGTCCGGCAGGTCCCTGCTGGCCGGTCTCGCCCGGAAGTCCCTGCGGCCCGGCGGGTCCAGCAGGTCCAGCAGGCCCCTGCGGGCCGGGAGGTCCAGGCGGGCCGGGAGGTCCGGGAATGCCGGGGCGGCCCGGGTGGCCGTGGTGGCCGGGGCGGCTCGGGCAGTACCCGGGGAAGTAGGGGAAGAGGAAGCACGGGTCGGCGAAGCCTGTTTCGGCACCAGGCTTTGCGGCGTCAGCTCGGCTGCTGTCGGCGTTGCCCCCGTATGCGGCACCTGTCAGAGCGCAGGACGCCAAGGCCACGCTCGCGGCCAACGTCCACAACCGCGGACCACCTGGGCGCCGCCGTGTGGGCGCCTGAAGCAGGGCTGTTCGGGACAACACGTCACCTCCGGCAAGGGGGGCCCGCAAGGCGCGGCTGACGCCGCTCACCAGGAGAGAGGAACTGTCGGAGACAGCGGCGAGCCCACAGAAAGAATCACTCTGCGCAGCATGTCGCGCACATTAAGTAGCCGACCGGGTGATCGCCCGGCCTGGTGTCCCGGCGCGGCCGGGCTCGCCTGACCAACCGGCGCCCGCGGCGGATGTGCCCGGACCGCGACAGCGAGCCTGCAGGAGGGGGTGAGTGAGCGGCATCGGGACCTGCGCAAAGCGCCCGCCTCCACCGCTGGGACGGGCGCTTCGGGTGCGCCGGGCCCGTTTCACGCCGGGCCGATGGCCACCGCCGGCACGGGTGATCAACCCGTGCCGGCGCAGACCGTACTGTCATACAGCCTGCACTTACGGAGACCGGACAGCCCGCCGGTGTGTGACAACAAGCTGGCAGCGCAGGCGATCTGACGCCCTGCGTCGTCATCCGGGGCCTTGCAGCAACGTCCGGTTTGTTTGAATCCCAGGTGTCTCGGACCCGGTAGCGCCGCGCCCGAAGTGGAACCCAGGCGGAGAGATCGGCTACAGCAGCGGCTTCGATGATGTCCCGGTTCGCCGAGGTCGAAGCGGGTTCGTCCGCCACACGTCAGCGCACCGTGTCGGGCAGGAGGCCCTCCTCGCGGAACTGCGTGCGAGACAGACGCGTGCCAGTTCGACGACACCCACACCGTCGCCGGGATCGTCACTGTCGGCATGAACGCCCGCGGCATGTGGTTCTGCGGCGCCGCCGGGCCGTGGCTGTCGGAATGGGACCGGCGCGTGTTCCAGGGCTGCCAGCCCAGCTACCACATGAAGAAGGGCGGCAACGGGCGTTGGCAGCTCCGCGCCGTCCTGTCCGTCCCCGTCCCAGGGCACTCCTCGCCGCTGGTCGCTACAGCGGTCGCCGAGCGCGCGAACCTCGCCCTCGCCGCCTCCGCCGCCCTCGCCCAGCCCGAGGCCGCGCCCGGGCACCCGGACGTAGCGCCCGGACACGACACCGGCACCGCACCCGCGCCCACCGACCAACCCGTGACCGACATCGCCGCCCTGGCCGCCGCCCTCGTCGGACGGCGGCCTGGTCGACGCCCTCACCGCCGCCATGGCGCGCCGCGACGAGGGGCGCCGCGCCGAAGTCGACGCCTTGGCCTCCCTCGTGGCCGGCCCCGCCCGCACCACTGCCAGCGAAGGAGCCCAGTAATGCCGTGCTCGTGCCAGTCCAAGCGAGAGCAGTTCGAGGTCGTCGCTACGAGCGGCAAGGTCGTCTTCACCTCCGGCAACAAGGCCACGGCCGAGACCGTCGCCACGCGTTACCCGGACAGCGAGGTCCGCAAGGAGGCGCCGGCCGGAGCCAAGACTGCCGCCCAGGCCGGCGGCTCCTGACCGGACGGGCCAGGCGCCCCGGACGGCGTGCCGGGCCCGGTCGCGGTCTACCACCAGATGACGACGTATCCGGAGCCGCCGTTGTCGCCGGTGTTGTCGGCGCCGCCGGTGCCGCCGGTGCCGCCGGTGCCGGCACCTGCTGGCGCCGGCTGGATGATGCCGTCCACTGCCGGACGGCCTCCCAGGCCGCCGGGCGCAGCATTCGAGAACGATCCAGTGCCGCCGGTGGCGCCTTGACGGACCGTGCCCTGGATGCCGTTGCACTCGCCCATGCCGCCCGCACCACCAACTGGGGGCAGGAACCTGCCACCGAGGCCGCCGCGGCCGGCCACGAAATTGCCGAGGCTGTTGATCGCCCCGCTATTTCCGCCGACAAGGCCGTCCGATTGTCCGGACTGGCCCACGCCTCCTGCGGCTACGAACACCGTGACCGGTGTACTGGGCTGGACAGGCAGGACGCACCAGGCGAAGCCCCCGGCCCCACCACCGGATCCACTGAGGGCGGCGGCACCACTCGCACCACCTCCGCCACCGCCCCACGCCTGGACGAAGACTGTGGTGACATTCGCGGGCGGGACGAACTCGAAGGTACCGGGATCGTCGTAGTCCATCAGGCCGTGAGCCGGGGCGACACCAGGGGGGCCCTGCGGGCCGGTCTCGCCCTGCGGCCCCTGCGGGCCGGTCCCGCCCGGAGGTCCGGCCGGACCAGCGGGACCAGCGGGACCAGCGGGACCGGCCGGACCAGCGGGACCAGCAGGCCCGGGAGGTCCTGGCGGGCCGGGAATCCCGGGGCGCCCCGGGTGCCCGTGATGCCCGGGGCGGCTGGGGCAGTACCCGGGGAAGTATGGGAACAACAAGCACGGGTCCGCGAGACTGGTCTCAGCGCCGGGCTTCGCAGCGCGAGCCTGACCGCCGCCGGCGCCCTCGGCATACGCGGCACCAGTGAACGCACTGGACGTCAGGGCCACGCTCGCGGCCACTGCCCACCACGCCCGAGGTATGGCTATCCGGGACAACACGTCACCTCCAGCAAGGGGCCCACAACGCGCGGCGGACGCCGCTCACCAGGAGAGAAGAACTGTCGAAGACAGCGGCGAGCCCACAGCAAGAATCGCCCTACGTAATGTGACGTGCACATTCAGTAGCCGACCGGGTGATGCGGAACTGCCCCGACCTGGCGCGCCACGCGGTGCGCCGGGCCCCGGTGGTCAGGGCCCGCCCGTGACGAGGCCGGCGAGGCCGAAGACGCGCCGGATGTCGCGCCGGAAGACCACGGCCGTCACGAAGACCGCGATGAGCGTCACGTCGATCGGCTCGGCCCCATCGGACAGGCCCGCGAAGGAAAGGCCGCCCACACCACCCGCAGTGGGCACGGCCCAGGTGAGGATCCGTACCCACTCCCGGTCTGACCCCGTTTCGGCGTCCTGCCAGGAATGCGGCGACGACGGTCGGGACAGCCCGCCGCAGGTTTATGACGTTCGAATCGGCGGGCACCGCTGTAGCCCAATCCGTCCGTCCCGAAGCGGGTTTCTCCGGCCCAGGTCAGAGGAGGGTGCCCGGCAGGACGCTCTCCGTGCTGAACTGCGTGCGGTACGACTCCGCGTACCGGCCCTCCGGCGCCAGGAGTTCCGCGTGGGTGCCGCGCTCGACGACGCGGCCGTCCTCGACGACGAGGATGAGGTCGGCGGCGCGCACCGTGGAGAGGCGGTGGGCGATCACGACGGCGGTGCGGTCGGTAAGGGCCTCGGCGAGGATGCTGTCGTAGTCGTCGGGGTAGCGCTGGGCCTCCATGTAGCCCTGGCGTCCGCCGGTGGAGCATCCGGTGAAGTAGGAGGAACGGGAGGCGAAGTTGTTCAGCGGAGTGGTGTTGACCTCACCGTTGCTGTTCAGCGCCCAGCTGACGTCGAGGGCATCACCGACGCCGGCGTCCGTGGTGGTCGCCGCGTAGCCGGTCTTGACGGCGGTGCCCATCCCGACACCGTTGTCCCCGGCGAGGTAGGCGCTGCCGAGTGCCTGGAAGCGGCGGTTCCAGCCTTTCTCGGGCAGCCAGGTGGTCACCGTGGCGTGGTGCCGCCCGCGTCGCGGACCGCCGTCACGGCCTCCACCTCGGTGCCGGCAGCGGCCCGCACCGGCATGGAGGCGCAGTCGAACGGCGCGGCCGAAGCGGGAGCGCGGGTCTCCGTGCCGACCGACGCCTTGGTGTCCGGCCTGGCCGACGCGACCGACGCCCGGCTCTATGCGTAGTTGGACGCGAAGCCCGATTCGGGGCTGCGGGGGCCTCAGGCCAGGCCGCTGATGCCGTCCCCCAGTAGCTTCAGGCCGAGGACGAAGAACAGGGCGGCCATGATGGCGGCGTTGTGCCGGGCGGCCCGGTCCCGCCAGTTGGCGAGGATGCCCTCGGCTCGTTCACCCATGCACAGGTACACGGCGAGCGGGGCGAGGACTCCGAGCGACGCGATGACCACGAAGACGGCGAGCGCCCCGATCTGCTGAGGCACGGGGATCCCTGCCGAGCTGATGGAGGCGCCGGCGGCGATGGTCAGCGGGGCGTTCTTGGCGTTCGCGGCCGAGAGCAGCAGGCCGAGGCCGAGCACCTTCGGCGGGGTGAAGTGGTCGATCGCCGCCATCCACTTCGGCAGCTGCGCCTGTGAGGGGTCGCGTGGACGTCCCCGCCACTGCCGGGCCGCGAACAGGAGGAGCAGGACGCCCAGCGCCAGCTTGAGGGCCCCCACCCACGTGGCCGGGTGACCGTGCGCGGACGCCCCGCCGGGGCCGCCCACCGCCAGCGTGATCGCGCCGAGGACGGCCAGTCCCAGGAACCAGCCGAGGGCGAACAGCGTGCCGTTCGTCCGCCCCCGCGGGGTGGCCAGGACGAGGATGATCGCCACGATGGGGAGCGGACTGACCGCGACAGCGGCGGCCAGGCCGAGCACATCGCCGACGGCGTGTCCCAAGGCGGCCTCCTCGACGGTGGAGAGATCACGTGCGCCGGCCGTCCGGATCGGTGATCGTGCGCGCCGGACCGGCTCCGCTACCGATCGTGAGACGGGGGCCGCGTCGAGGCGCGGTATCCGTGCCGTACGGGTGACCGACGGACGTGGTGTCCCGGGCTCGGCCCTTCCGGCGACGCGACGTCACGGACGCCGTCCCGGCTATGACCCGAACTTCGTCCATTGGCCTTCGGAGACCAGCTCGACGGAGCCGTCGACGACCTGGATGGCCGTCTGTTCGTCGATGGCGTAGGCCGGGACGCCGATGTCGGCGGCCCACCGCTCCGCGTCGGCCAGGGTGTTCGTCGGGAAGGCGTCCAGGTGCGGGAAGATCGAGAAGTCGACGACTCCCAGAGTGCGGTCGTCCGGCGCGGACGGCCACTCGACGAAGTACGCTCCGATCCGGGGCGTCATCACCATGCTTCCGGCACTCACTCCCACCCAGACCGTGTCGGGCAGCGAAGGCAGCAGATCGGCCAGCCCGGACTCCCGCATCCAGTGGCACAGGTACGTCGCGTCGCCGCCGTCGACCAGGAGCACGTCGGCCTCCCGGACCCAGGGGACCCATCGCTCCGCGCCGATGGTGGGCAGTGCGGTGAGCTCGAGAACGCCGAGCGACGCCCAGCCCAGGCCGGTCAGGTGCTGCCACCGGGGCTCGGCGGCTGCGAAGCCCCGCACCGATGCCGGACCGCACATCGGGTGACCCCATTGTGCTGTCGGGATGCAGAGGGCGTGGCACTCGGCGATCGGCTTGCCGAGAAGCCGCACGAGCGCCGAGTGGATGCTCGGGTTCGTGACGCCGCCTGACGTGAGCAAGAGCTTCAAGGTGCCTCCAGAATCGTGCGCGGAAGGTGCATGTGCCGGAACACCCGGGACCGTGCTGGAACAGCTCAGGCGTCAGCGCAGCGTGCCCGGGAGGAGGCCCTCCTCGCGGAACTGCGTGCGGTACAGCTCCGCGTACCGGCCGTCCGCCGCCAGGAGTTCCGGGTGCGTGCCGCGCTCCACGATGCGGCCGTCCTCGACGACGAGGATGAGGTCGGCGGCGCGCACCGTGGAGAGGCGGTGGGCGATGACGACGGCGGTGCGGTCGGCGAGGGCCTCGGCGAGGGCTTCCTGGACGGCGGCCTCGGAGGTGCTGTCGAGGTGGGCCGTGGCCTCGTCGAGGATGACCACGCGCTGGCCGGCCAGCAGCAGCCGGGCGATGGTCATGCGCTGGCGTTCACCGCCGGAGAGGCGGTAGCCGCGTTCGCCGACGACGGTGTCGAGGCCGTCGGGGAGTTCGGCGACCAGCCGGTCGAGGCGCGCGCGGCGCAGGACGTCGCGCAGGTCGTCGTCGGTGGCGTCGGGCCGGGCGAGCAGGAGATTGGCGCGGATGGTGTCGTGGAAGAGGTGGCCGTCCTGGGTGACCATGCCGACCGTGGCCCGCAGCGAGGCGGCCGTCAGGTCGCGGACGTCGGTGCCGCCGACGCGGACGGCGCCCCCGTCTGCGTCGTAGAGGCGGGGCAGCAACTGCGCGATGGTCGACTTCCCCGCGCCGGACGAGCCGACGAGCGCGACGGTGTGGCCGGGTTCGGCGCGGAAGGAGATCCCGTGGAGGACCTCGCCGCCGGCGCGGGTGTCCAGGACCGCGACCTCCTCCAGTGAGGCCAGCGACACCTTGTCGGCGGACGGGTAGCCGAAGCGGACGTCCTCGAACTCGACGGCGACGGGCCCGTCCGGCACCGGGCGGGCGCCGGGGCGGTCGGCGATGAGGGGCTCCAGGTCGAGGACCTCGAAGACCCGCTCGAAGCTGACCAGGGCGCTCATGATGTCGACGCGCGCGCCCGCGAGTGCGGTCAGGGGCGCGTAGAGGCGGGTCAGGAGGAGGGCGAGGGTGACCACGGAGCCGGCGTCGAGGGCGCCGGTGAGCGCGAAGTGGCCGCCCAGTCCGTAGACGAGCGCCAGCGCGAGGGCGGAGACGAGGGTGAGGGCCGTGATGAACGCCGACTGCGCCATGGCGGTCCGCACGCCGATGTCCCGGACCCGGCGGGCGCGTTCCTCGAACCGGGCCGACTCGTCGGCGGGCCGGCCGAAGAGCTTCACCAGGGTGGCGCCGGGCGCGGAGAAGCGCTCGGTCATCTGGGTGCCCATGGCGGCGTTGTGGGCCGCGGCCTCGCGCTGGAGGCGGGCCATGCGGGTGCCCATGCGGCGCGCCGGGACGACGAAGACCGGGAGGAGGGCGAGGGCGAGCAGGGTGATCTGCCAGGACAGGGTGAGCATGACGCCGAGGGTCAGCAGGAGGGTGACGAGGTTGCCGACGACCCCGGAGAGCGTGTTGCTGAACGCGCGCTGCGCGCCGATCACGTCGTTGTTGAGGCGGCTGACCAGGGCCCCGGTGCGGGTCCGGGTGAAGAAGGCGACCGGCATGCGCTGGACGTGGTCGAACACGGCGGTGCGCAGGTCGAGGATGAGGCCCTCGCCGAGGTTCGCGGACAGCCAGCGGTTCAGCAGCCCGAGGCCCGCCTCGGCCAGGGCGATCACGGCGATTAGCACGGCCAGCGTGGTGACCCGCCCGGGGTCGCCGCCGGAGACGATGGCGTCGACGACCCGGCCGGCGAGGACCGGGGTCGCGACGGCGAGCAGCGCGGTCACGGTGCTCAGCAGGACGAACTGCGTGATGCGGCGCCGGTGGGGCCGGGCGAAGGCGCCGACGCGGCGCAGGGTGTCGCGGGCCAGGGGGCGTCGGTCGTGCGTGGCGTTCATGACGCTGTGCAGTTGGGTCCAGGCCGTGGTCTCCATGCTCATGCAGTGACCGTAGAACCTCGACCGGCCTTGAGGTCAAGGGACCCCCGCGAAGGCGCCGGATCCGGGGTGCCCGCACCCGGTCCGGTTACTGGATGTGCATGACGACGTGCCCGAGGCGATGCTCGCCTCGAGGGGCGGCTACGGGCTCGAGGGCCGGTTCCGGTTCCGGCTCCGCGGGCTCCTCCCAGCCGTGGCCCCCGGCTTCGCCACGCCGCCGCCCTCCCATGGGCGCCGACGTGGCCCGCCCGGCACCGTGGGCGGGCCGCGTCGTTGTGCCCGGGCTACGTCACGGGCAGGAACGCCTTCTTGCAGTGCATGCAGATCATCTGCTTCAGCCACTCCGCACGCTTGCGCTGAGAGGTCTGCTCCTTGCCTCGCTCCCGCGTACCCCACACCGCCCCGCCGACCGTCACGAGCAGCCCCAGCAGGATCACCCCCGACACCAGCAGCGCCACCCCGAACCCGGCCACCAGCAGCGGCCCGATCAGCGCTGCCTTCTCCTCCGCCGGTTGCGCGAAATCCTTCTTCAGCGCCGAGCCCGGATCCATCGTCGCCACGTACAGCTCCAGGCTCTGCACCTGAGTCGACCCGCATCGCTTGCACTGCAACACCGCCACCGCATCCCCCGATCCGTCGACAGACAACGAGAATGCGGGCCACTCCGCCAAGTCGACAAGATGACAAAACGCCTCATGTAGAGGTTCCGGGGCCCGGGGATCACCCGGTCCGGCTACTGGATGTGCATGACGAGGTGCCCGAGGCGAGGCTTGATGCGGGCCCGCCGCTGTCCACGACCGCTCACTCTCCCCAATGGCGGTACCTGCCGCCCGTCGTGGGCCGTTCCCGGAGGTGACGTGGTGTCTCGAACAGTCATGCCCCGCGTGGTGCGGGCGGTGGTCACGAGCGTGGTCCTGGCGGCCGGTTCGATGGCGGGTGCGGCCTACGCGGTCGGCGCGGACGGTGGCCCCGCGCCCGAGGCCGGCGGACCCCAAGCCGGGAAGCGTGCGGCCCAGCCGTGCTCATTCTTCCCGTACCTGCCCTGGCACTGCCCGGGCCGGCCGGGCCGCCCCGGTCCACCTGGGCTCCCTGGTCCGCCGGGACCTCCCGGTCCGCAGGGCCCCGCCGGCCCTCAGGGGCCGCAGGGCGGGACCGGTCCGCAAGGACCCGCCGGGCCCGCCGGACCGGACGGCCCCCAGGGGCCCGCCGGGCCTCAGGGGCCGCCCGGAACCGCAGCCGCCCACGGCCTGGTGGACTTCGACGACGACGGCGAGTTCGTGCCGCCCGCCGCGGTGACCACGGTCTTCGTCCAGGCATGGGGCGCCGGCGGGGGCGGAGCCGTAGGCGGCGGCGCGATCACCGGCGCCGGAGGCGGCGCCGGCGGCTTCGCCTGGTGCGTCCTCACCGTCCAGCCGGGCACACCGGTCGCGGTAGACGTCGGCGCCGGTGGCGCCGGCCCGGCCAACGGTTCTCCGGGCACGCCGACCGTTGTGGACAACAACCTGGGCGGCGTCGTGTCGGCCAGCGGCGGCGGGGGCGCGTCGCTGCTCATCGGGGGCAGCGGTGGCACGGGCGTCTGTCCCGGGCAGGGCACCGTCCGCACGGGCGCGGGCGGCCAGGAGGGCAACCCGCTACCGGGCGCCCCGGGCCAGGGCGGCCGCCCCGCGGTGGACGGCGTGGTCCAGCCCGCTCCGCCCGGTGCGGGCGAGGGCGGCGACGGTGGCAGCGACACCGACGCTCCGGGTTCGGCGGGCGGCGACGGATACGTCGTCATCTGGTGGTGACGCACCGCCCTCCGGTCCGAGTGCGCCCGCCCTCGCCTCACGGCCTCCCCGGGATTCCGGCCGGAGATCGATATCCTCGCGTCCAGTTCGGCGGACCACCTTCTCCAGGGAGAAGCTCATGCCACATTCGGGAGAGACCGCGGACGCGATTCCCCGGCCGCAGCGGTTCGCGGACGTCAAAGGCTGGTTCTGGCCGGTGGACCAATTGCTCTTCGACTGGTTCCTGCGGCGGCAGAACGACCGGGAACGCCCGGGTGACCTGCTGGAACTCGGCGCCTACATGGGGAAGAGCGCCATTTTCATGGGCCGCTACCTCCGCGAGGGGGAGCGGTTCACGGTGTGCGACCTGTGGGATTCCCCGGCTGTGGACGACCCCAACAGCGCCGAGATGAACAAGGCGTACGCGACTCTCACACGGCGTGCGTTCGAGGCCAATTACCTGTCGTTCCACGACCGGCTCCCCACCATGGTGCAGGGCCCGACCTCGGTGATCACCTCGCACGTCGGCGCCCGCAGCTGCCGGTTCGTGCACGTCGACGCGTCCCATCTGTACGAGCACGTCTCCGGCGACATCGCGGCCGCGCGCGAGCTGCTGGTCCCGGAGGGCATCGCGGCCTTCGACGACTTCCGGAGCGAGCACTGCCCGGGTGTCGCCGCCGCCGTGTGGGCGGCGGTGGCGACGGTCGGACTCAAGCCCGTCGTGGTCACGAGCACCAAGCTCTACGGCACCTGGGGGGATCCGGACCAGGTCCGCGAGGAACTGCTGCGGTGGCTGAGGACGCGCCAGGACCTGTGGCACGCCGTGGACCAGGTGGCGGGCGTGCCCCTGATCCGCATCAGGGGCACGAAGGCGAAGTCCCCGGCTCCGCCGGTCTCCCGCCACGAGCCGCTCAACGGGTACCCGTCCCTGTCCGGGGAACGGGCCTCCGCCGTCCGCCGCCTCGCGAAGGACCTCGTCCCGCCGATCCTGGCCCGCGCCGTGCGGTCGGTGTCCCGCAGGCGCCGGACGTCATGAGGCCCTGAGCCCGTCCTCACCCCCCAGGAACCCCGCGACGGACGTCACGAAGCGGCCGGCGTCGTCGAGCCAGGGGAAGTGCCCGGCCCCGGGCTGGACGACGAGCCCGGCGTCCGGGAACAGCGCGGCGAACTCGGCGACCGTGGCCGGGGGCGCCCCGAGGTCGACCTGCCCGGCCAGCAGGAGGACCGGTGACGCCAGCCCGGCGAGCGCGGCACGCGTGCCGTCCGGGTCGAAGGCGCCCTCGGCGCCGAACGCGGACACGACCTCGTCGCTCATCTGCTCCCGTTCCGCGGCCTGGTGGGCCCGCGCCACCTCGTCCCAGCGGCCGTAGGAGAACGGCGCGACGGCCTGCCACCGCTCGGCGGTGGCCTCGCCCGCCACGATCGCCTCCAGGGCCGCGAACGCCTCCGGGAACCACGGCTCGTCCCGGCGCAGCAGGGCCGTCTCGCGCCGGAGGCCGCCCGTGATGGGCAGGCCGACGGCCCGGACGCTCGGCGTGACGAGGACGAGGCTGCCGACCCGGTCCGGATGGCGGCCCGCGTACCGCGCGGCGAGGTTGGCCCCCGCGCTGTGCGCGAGCACGTCCATCCGGTCGAGGCCGAGGTGCCCGCGCAGGGCCTCGACATCGTCGACGAGCCGGTCGCAGCGGCAGGAGGCGATGTCCCGCGGCATCCCGGACAGGCCGGTGCCCCGGAGGTCCAGCCTGATCAGCTGCCGGTGCGCGGACAGGCCGCCGAGGTCACCGAGGTACACGGAGTCCTGCGGCCCGCCGGGCAGGCAGACCAGCGGGCGGCCCGAGCCGAGGACGTGGTAGGCGAGCACGGTGCCGTCGTACGAGGGGAAGACGGGCATGGCGGAGTTCCTTTCGGCGGTGCTGAGGGAAGCTGAGGTACCGGGGCCCGGAGGGTCAGTGGTGTGCCGGTCGCGCGCCGGGGTCCCGGACCAGACGGCGGGCGAAGAAGCGCTGTTCGCTCTCCACCTCGGACGTGGGCAGCTCCATGTGCCGGCCCGGGTTGGCGCGGAGCGTCTTGTCGCGGGAGGCGAAGGCGTCGAAGAGGGCGAGGGACGACGACCGCGGCACCAACTCGTCGTCCCACTGCAGGAGGAAGCGGACCGGGACGGTGATCCGGGCCGCCGTCCCGGCCAGGGACTCGTGACCGAGCAGCCCGAACACGGCCGCGGTGATCCGGGGTTCGGCGGCCACGAGCGGCACGCCGACGGCGGTGCCCAGCGACACGCCCCAGAACCCGACGGGGACGTCCGGGCCGACGCGCCCGTGGGCCTGCAGGGCGTCCAGGGTGGCCCGCCACTCCGGGACGGCGCGGGTGGACAGCGCCGCGTTGTGGGCCGCGATGAGCGGGGCGACGGGCCCGCCCGAGGCCACCGCCTCCCTGATGCGTACCGCGGCGGTCTCGTCGGCGGCGGTCCGCGGGCGGTCGCCGTGCCCGGGTGCGTCGATGGCGGCGACCGCGAAGCCGCCGGTCGTCACATGGTGGTGGGCGCGGGCCAGGAGGCCCGGGGCCTTCTTGTCCCGGCCGCCGCCGTGGGCCAGCAGGATCAGCGGGCGGTCGCCGGCCGCGTCGGCGGGGGACCAGAGCACGCCGGTGATGTCGCCGAGGACGAAGAGGTGTTCCGAGACGCCGTTCGCGGTCGTCTCCGAGAGGAAGCGCATGGCTCGATGCCTTTCGGGATGCCTTCGGGCACTCCCGGGGACACCTGCGTCAGAGGGTCCGCGCAGCCGTGCGGGAGGGGAGTACCCGGCCTGTTACAGCGTTGATGGGTCTCACCTCCTCGGTCGTCACTGCACGGTGACGGTATCAGGCCCGTGATCGTGGGGCAGCCGGTTTTCCCGGCCCCTTCCCGGCGGTCCCGTCGCCCCCCGCGGTACGGGGGGCGACGGGGAGAAGCTCTAAGGCTGTCGGGAGGTGAACGCGGTCAGGAAGCGGTCACGGAAGGCGTCCATCCGCCAGACCGGCGCGTCGTGTTCGGGCTGCAGCCCGTCGCTCCAGCCCCAGTCGGAGACCTGGTCCAGCACCTTGGGGTCGTGGGCGACGATCGCGACCGGCACGTCCCGGCTGGCGTTGACGCCGACGACCGTCGACACGGGCTGGTGGTCGCCGAGGAAGACCAGCACGGTGTTCTTGTTGCCGTACTTCGTCACGAAGTCGATGAGGCTGGTCAGCGAGTACTGGATGGCCTTGCTGTACTCCTGGCGCACCTGCTTGGGGTCCTTCCAGACCTCCTTGGGGTCCTTGCCCTCCTTCTTGATGGCGTCGTAGACCGAGCCGTCGCCGACCTGGTCCCAGTCGATCATGTGGGGGATCGGCGCCCAGGGGTTGTGGCTGGAGGCCAGGATGATCTCCGACATCATCGGCTGGTTCGACGCCTTCCCGTGCTCCAGGCGCTCGAACGCCGACAGGGTGTACTGGTCGGGCACCGGCGACCAGCTGAACTTGGGCCCCTGGTACCCCATGGTGCGGGAGTCGTGGATGTGGTCCAGGCCGAAGAACTTGCCCTCCGGCCAGGCCCGGGTGACGCCGGGCATCATGCCGACCGTCCGGAAGTCGCCGGTGCGCTTGAAGGCACTGGTGAGGGTCATCCGGTCACTGGAGCTGACGTAGCGGTAGCGCTGCTGGTCCGGGACCCACAGCCCGGACAGGAAGGTGGTGTGGGCGAGCCAGCTGCCCGCGCCGGTGACGGGGGAGGTCAGCCAGCCGCTGCGGGCGGAGAAGCCCGCGTCGGCGAGCTGCTGCGTGCCGCCCCGCAGCACCGCGTCGACGTCCGGCGCCATCGCCGGGTTCTCGACCGCGTCGCGGCCGTAGCTCTCGATGAACGTGAAGATGACGTCCTTGCCGCGGAGTCCTGACAGCAGCCGGTCGGACGGGATCTTCGCGAACGGGTCGTTGGCCACCTTCTTGGCGAACACCTTCTGGTCGGCCAGGCCCTGCTGCACCATGTCCACCTGGCCCCGGACCCGCAGGCTGGCGTCCTTGGCGGCGAAGTTCAGCCCGGAGACCTGGACGCCGAGCGTCGCGCACGTCATCCAGACCACGCCGGCCACCAGGGTGCCGCGGCGTGCCACCGAGGGGTGCCGCACCATCACCTTGCACAGCCGCACGATCGCCAGCGGCATGAGCACGAGGAGCGCGAGGACGGCGATCAGGGCCCCGGCCAGGGCGCCGTACGCGGTCGTCGCCCCGTCCGTGTCCTTCAGGAACGACAGTCCGTCGGCGAACAGGGACCAGTCGAACAGCAGGTAGAACGGCCGTTGCAGCGTCTGGTAGAAGCCCATGTCCACGCAGTTGAGGACGACCAGCAGGCCGAGCAGGACCCCGCTGAGGACCGCCACCACGCGCCGGGGCCTGGGTGGCAGCACGAGCAGCAGGGCGGCCAGCAGGATCGGCTCCGCCGGGACGCGGACGAAGCGGGAGGCGGTCAGGTAGGGGAGCCGGTCGGGCATCAGGAAGGCGAAGAGCACCAGGGCGGCGGCGAGGATCGTGAGGCTCCACGACACGGCGCGGGTGACGTCCGGGTGCCGCTCCCGCCATCGGGCGAGGGCGCTGCCCGCGGCGGGAGCCGGTTCGCCGGGGCCCTCCTCGTGGGCCTGCTCGTCGTCCGCCCCGGGGCCGGGGGCGGGAGCCGCCTCCGTTTCGGGCTCGGGCTCGGGCTTCGCTTCGGGCTCGGTCTCCGCCGCCTCCGCCTCCGCCTTGGCCGCCGCCTCCTCCTCCGGAGCGTCGCCCGGGGGTGGTTGCTCCGTCGTGTCCGCCTGGTCCGTTACCGGTCGCTGATGAGCGCTGGAGAGCGACAACCCGAAGTTCCTTCCAAGCGAGCCACAGTGATGGGGGCGACCCCCGCTGGAGGAGCTTGGGCCACCGACAAGCCTGTACGGCTCGCCCCACGCTCCGGTTCACCCATCTCCCGTACGCCGGGAAAACGGACCATTGCATGGGGATGTCTTTACGGAAGCGGGAGGGTCTCCACCTGGGCGTCCTCGCGGGGCACGCTCCGCATCGGCATCGCGGTGGGGTGGACGACCGCGCCGCGGGCGAGTTCGCGCACGTGCGGGCCGGCGTCCGCCGGGCGCAGGCGCCACCGGGCGGCGACGGTGGCGACCTGGATGACGGCCTGCGTGAGGGCGAAGACGTTCCCCGGGCACTGGCGGCCGCCCGCGCCGAAGGGGATGGACGCGGCCCTGGGCAGGCGCGCGGCGCGTTCGGGCAGCCAGCGGTCGGGGTCGAAGGCGAGGGGGTCGGGGTGGAGTTGCGGCAGGTGGTGCAGGACGTACGGGCTGAACAGCACCGTCGCGCCCGCCGGGACGCCGACGTCGCCGAGGAGCACCTCCTCCGGGGAGAGCCGCAGGATGATCCACGGCGCGTACCGGCGCAGGGCCTCCTGGACGACGCGCCGGGTGTGGGGGAGGTGGGGCAGGTCCTCGAAGACGGCCGGGCGCCCGCCGAGGACCCGGTCCGTCTCCTCGTGGAGCCGGCGCTCCACCGCGGGCTCGCGGGCGAGTTCGTGGAACACCCAGGCCAGGGTGGCGCCGGTGGTCTCGGTGCCCGCGACGAGCATGTTGACCAGCTGGTCGTGGACCTGGCCGTCGGTCAGCCGCTCCCCGGTCCCCTCGTCCGCGGCGAGCAGCAGGACGGAGAGCAGGTCGCCGTGGTCGGTGCCGTCGGCGCGGGCGGCCTCCACCACGTGACGGGTCGCGGAGCGCAGTCGCCGTACGGCCCGGTCGAAGCGCCGGTTGGCGGGGGTGGGCAGCCGCAGCAGGGCGTCGGGGAGCATGGAGCGGCGGGGGATCTCGTCCAGGACGACGGGCAGCGAGCGCTGCACCTCGGCGACGGCGTCCGCGCCGAGGTCCGAGGAGAACAGCGCCCTGGCCACGGTGGTGAGGGCGAGCGCGTTCATCTCCTCGTCCACGCGCAGGATCCCGCCGGGCCGCCAGGCGGCGGTGCGCTCGGCGGCGACGGCGGTCATGGTGGCCGCGTAACGGGCGATGCGGGCCCGGTGGAAGGCGGGCTGCATCAGCCGGCGCAGCCTGCGGTGCTCGGCGCCGTCGGCAGTGCCGACGCCGGAGCCGAGCAGAGGGCGCACCTTCTCGATGAGCACGCCCTGGTCGAACCGGCCCGCTTCGCCGACCAGCACGGCGCGGACCAGTTCGGCGTCGTTGACGACGTACGCGGGCAGGCCGCCCAGGCGGATGCGGACCACCGGGCCGACGGCGGGGAGCGAGCCGAGGAACTCCAGGGGCCGGCGCAGCAGTGCAGGGCCGTGGCCGAGCAGGGGCAGCGCACCGGGGGCCTCGGGAGCGCGCCGGAGGGCGGAGGGCGCGCCGGCGGTCGCGGTGGTGGGGATGGGGGTCACGGCGTCCCGTCTTCCGTCGGGCCGGCGGCCGCTGCCGCCGGCGGGGCCAGAGGGGCGAGAGGGGTGAGATGGGTGAGCGGGGCGAGGTGCGCGCGGTACCAGGGCGCGGCGGCGGCGAAGCGGGTGGCGAAGGCTCCCGGGGTGTGTCCGGTGCGCCGCCAGACGCGGCCGCTGTCGTAGTGGTGGTCCTGGCCGAACAGCGCCAGGTGGCGCAGGTCGCGGGGCCGCCCGGCGAGGAGTTCGCGGGCCTCGTCGTACGTGAGGTCGGCCGCGGGGGCGGGCACGCCCAGGTGCCCGGTGAGCGCCGCGGCCAGGTCGCGCACGGCGACCGGCTCCGGATGGCCGACGTGGTGGACCTCCCCGCCGGGCACCGGACCCCAGTCGGCCACGGCCAGCGCGGCGATCGCCGCCGCCAGGTCCTCGACGGCGACCAGGGAGAGCAGGGCCCGGCCCCCGTCGACGGAGACCGGGAGGGCGGTGAGGGTGCGCACGAGCCGGGGGACCAGCCATCGGTCGCCCGGCCCGTACACGAACATCGGCCGCAGTACGACGCCTCCTGCGGCCCGGACCGCGCGCTCGCCCGCGAGCCGCGAGCGGCTGACGGCGGAGACCGGCGCGGGGACGAGGTCGCCCTCGGCGGCGCCGCGGTGCGGTCCGTCGCCGTAGACGGCGGCGGTGCTGAGGTGGACGAACCGCCGCACCCCCGCACGCCGCGCCTCGGCGACCAGGGCGGCGGTGCCCCGGTCGTTGACGAGGCCGCAGGCCCGGGGATCGTCCTCGTCCACGGTGCAGGCCAGGTGGAGCAGGGTGTCCACGCCGTCGCAGACGCCGTGCAGGGTGCCGCGGCGGGCGAGGTCGGCGTGGACGAGGCGGGCCGCGGGGTCGGCGACGGGCGGGCGACGGTGCGTCAGCAGCCGCAACTCCACCGGCTGGCGGCGGAGTAGGCGGTGGACGGCACGGCCGGTGAAGCCGGCGGCGCCGGTGAGCAGGACGGTCCTCATCGGGCGCCTCCGGGGGCGGACGGGAAGACGACGGCGAAGGCCATCACCATGGGCATCGGCCGGGCGGCGGTGTGATGGCGGGGGAAGCCCGGCGCCGTCATGACCGGCAGCGCAGGGCGGGGCCGAGGATGGGCGGTGGTGTTCCGGTGGTCGTAAGTCCGGTCGGGGCACGCGGGGTTGGTGGTTGGCGGTGGTCGTCATCGCGGGCCTCCGGGGGCGGCGGGGGAGCGGGCAGGCGGGGCGGCGGTGCGATGGTGAGGGAAGCCGGTCGCCGCGCGGCACGGGACGGCCGGCAGTGCGCAGGGCAAGTTGGCAGATCGG